>JAWRJC010000026.1:0-81345 GCA_040307715.1 Clostridiales bacterium
GTAGATCCCGTTGCGCTCCGTGAAAATGTAGGGAGCCATTTTCGGGTTCCATCTTCTGGTCTGGTGTCCGAAATGGACGCCGGCTTCGAGCAGCTGTTTCATGCTAAGTACTGACATTTGGTTTACCTCCTGGTTTTTTCCTTCCACCGGCGGTGGGCTTTCGGCGAACAAACCCTTGCGGGCACCTTCTCGCCCCATCCCGGTGTGTCTGATTGATCCGGCGCAAAACGAAAGAGCGCCGTGTAATATGATACAGGAATCGCTATGCGATTGCAAGTGTTTTATGCCAGCGACCGCAAATACGCGTTGAATCGCTTCCGGAATGCCGCATAAGAGCCTTTTCCGACCGGCAGACAGGTGCCGTCGTCAAAAAAGATGCTGCCGTCCCGCATCTTTTCCACCCTGTCGCAATTAACCATCAGATACGAGTGACATTCATAAAAAGAAGCCGGCAGTCCTTCTGCGACATCCGCCAGCTGTCCCCGTATGACCACTTCCCCGTGGTCGGTCATAATGCGCACATATCTTGTTTCCTGCTGCAGATACAGGATCGAGGAGATCCTGATCTTCTGCGATAGATCCCTGCAGATGATTGGAAGATAGACCTTCCTGTCCATAGATAACGCCTCCCTTGCTGTCAATTCCCTGTTGAATACCTATGGCGGCTGCTTTTGGCTGTTTCCCTTTTCCTTCTTACTCGCCCCCCTCGTCAGACCCATCCGGCATTTCCTTTTTCAGCGATTCCATCACAATGCGGACGATCGCCTGGTTGCCGCTGTCCAATTCCCTGAACAGGCTCTCGTTTTCTTTCATGAGGAACGGCCTGCCGGTCTTCACGACATCACAAAAGATCTCATTGGGCTCCGCCTCGAGGCTGTCCATGAGAAGAATCAGTTTTTCCATGCTCGGACTCACCCGGCCGCATTCGATATGGCTGATGTGGACGCGCCCGATGCCGGTCAGTTCAGATAGTTTTTCCTGAGTCAGCCCCTTTCTCTTGCGGGCTCTGCGCAGACGGCTGCCGATCCGCTGCGCATTGCTGAGTGTAGTCAATGCCGTTACCTCTCCAACTGACGTCTTCCTTTATATGTCATTTTAGAAAGACTTCCGTGTCAGATAAATGACCGCAAAATACCGATGGTACTTATAGGCTACATTTCAACAAAAAAGTAAAGAGCGGCCCGTTGTCCGGTCGCTCTCATTCTCAATTCGCTGTGTTCACTATGATGTCCTGCGGCAGTGCTTCCGCCGCCTGGCGAGCTCCTTATTCCTCTTCCCTGCTGTAGGTGATCCACTCGTTGGCGATCTCTCTGGCCGCGACCGAAACCGGTTTTTCACGGTCGTCGGAGGCGTCAAGGGGAGGCTCGCCGGCGATGATGTTCCGGGCTCTCTTTGCTGCCAGGATCACCAGCGTGTACTTGCTGTCCGCTTTGGTTCTCAGTTCGTTGATGGATGGATACAACATTTAAAATTCCTCCTCCTCATATCGTTTGATCGTCTCCTCGATGGTCGGATCCACTTTCAGCCGGCTCGCGCGCATGATGCTGAGCACCTGCTCCACCGCTTCTCCGATCTCGTCGTTGACGACGACATAATCATACTCTTTCGCCACAGCGATCTCCGACAGCGCTTTGGAAAGCCGTTTTTCGATCACCTCAGGCGCATCTGTGCCCCGGCTGGTGATCCGCCGGCGCAGTTCCTTCATGGACGGCGGCAGGATGAAGATCAGCTCGGCATCCGGCATCGCTTTGCGGACGTTCATGCCGCCCTGCACATCGATATCCAAAATGATGTCCTTGCCTTCCGCGAGACGTTCCGTGACCGGGTCTTTCGGTGTTCCGTAGTAATTGCCGAACACATCGGCCCACTCCAGGAACCCGCCGCTTCTGATCGTCTCTTCAAACTGCTCCCGCGTTGCGAAGTAGTAGTGGACGCCTTCCTCTTCACCGTCTCGTTTTTCCCGCGTCGTCATGGAGATCGAGAACTCGGCAGCCGGCCAGCGCTCCATCACGTTCATGATGATCGTTCCTTTTCCAGCTCCGGACGGTCCGGAGATCACGATGAGTCTGCCCTGTTCCATAGTCACTCCTCGACAGTTCTATCTAGCGAAGAGTAATTTTAACACAACGATGTCCGCTTTTCAATCCCGAAGATGAAAATCCGGGCGAAACTGTAAAACAGCGGCACCTTTGTTATTCGATGTTCTGGACCTGTTCGCGGATCTTTTCGACTTCGTTCTTGATGTCGAGCATTTTCGAGGTGATCGCGAGGTCATTGGCTTTCGAACCGATGGTATTGGCCTCCCTGTTCATCTCCTGGATCAGGAAGTCCAGTTTCTTCCCCTCCGGATTCTCCGAGCGGAGGATCTGCCCAAGCTGTGCGATGTGGCTGCGCAGACGGACGATTTCTTCCGTGATATTGCTCTTGTCCGCGAACATCGCCGCTTCGAGCGCGATCCTTTCCTCCGGGATCTCCGCCTGCCCGTCGAGCAGATCATGGATCCGCTGCCGCATCCGGTCGACGTATTCCTTCGCCATTTCCGGTCCGCGCGCTTCGATCTCACCGACCGCCGCAAGGATCTCATCCCCGCGGGCAGTCAGATCAGCCGCCAGTTTTTCGCCTTCGATCCCGCGCATCTTCGCGTGGGCAGCGAGCGCTTCCTTCGCCGCCGCGACCATGGCCGCCGTCATCGCCTCCTCATCTTCGATGTGCGGGACCACACTCATCACATCCGGCAGCGATGCCAGATACTCGATGGGGACGGACTCCCCGCTGCGCCCGAGACTCTGCGCCATGCCGTTCAGCCCTGCCTGATACTTTTTTGCCAGCGATTCATTGAAATCCACCTGCACATCATCGTCCGTAAAGGATTCGATCTGAAAACCGACCTCGACCTTGCCTCTGCGGATCACTTCTTTGACCGCCCCGCGGACCGCGTCTTCGCAGAAACTGTATCTGCGCGGCATTTTGATGCTGACGTCGAGGTACCGGTGATTGACCGACTTGATCTCGCAGACCACGCCGCGTTTCTCATCTCTGTACTCTCCGCGTCCAAACCCTGTCATGCTTTTTATCATACGTTTTCTCCCTCTTTATGGTGCATCTATGATAAACTTGGAATGATTATACCACAGGAACCGCTCCCCGCGCACGGGGATGACAAAGCGGTCCTATATAAAGGAGACAACTATATGGCTTACGACGGGATGGTCACACGCGCCATCGCCAAAGAACTCAATGAACGGACGAGCCGCGGGAAGGTCGAGAAGATCTACCAGCCGGAACGGGAGGAGATCGTGCTCCTCATCAGGACACGGGAAGGCCGGTACAAACTGTACCTGTCCTGCGCAGGCAGCCACTGCGGCGCCTATCTGTCCGAAGAAGAATACACCAATCCCCCCTCGCCGTCCGCGTTCTGCATGCTTCTGAGAAAGCATCTGCAGGGCGGCGTTGTTCTTTCCGTGGAGCAGAAGGACTGTGAGCGGATCCTGGAAATCAGTGTCGAAGCATTCGACGAACTCGGCGTCAAAAGCACCCGGCGTCTCATCGTCGAGATCATGGGACGGCACAGCAACATCCTGCTCGTCGGCGGCGACGGCCGCATCCTCGATGCGGTCAAACGCGTGTCCATCGATGTAAACAAGGACCGCCAGATCCTGCCGGGATTTGCATATGAGTATCCCCCGGACGGCGGCAAGATCCCGTTCGACAAGGTCACCGCGCAGGATATCCTGGAAATGCCGCTGCTCTCCGAGCGCGACCCGGCTGATGTCCTGCTCGCGCACATCCAGGGGCTTTCTCCGCTGACAGCGCGGGAACTGACCGCGCCTTACGACCTGCCGGCCATCTGGGAGAATGAGGAAGAACAGCGTCAGGCTGCCGGTACGATCGCAGATCATCTGCGGCAGATGACTGCCGCACTCTCCTGCGGCGGTGTCCGTCCATGCGTCTATATCAAGAAAGACGGTACGCCGGCGGATTTCCATGTCCTGCCGGTCATGCAGTATGAAGAGGTGTACGAGAAACGCCCCTTCTCCGCCGCCAGCGAAGCGGTCGCCTGGTACTACGCACACCGGGATGCGTCCAACCGCATCCGCCAGCGCGCCGCGGACGTGACCAAATCCGTGAACGCGGCGCTCAAAAAAGCGCGCCTCAAAAAGCAGCGCATTCTGGAGGATCTCGAAGAAGCGCGGAATGGAGAAAAGTACCGGCTGTACGGGGAACTCCTCACCGCCAATCTGCACGCGTTCCGCACCGGCGATCCGGCAGTCACCGTCACCAACTACTACAATAACGAGCCGGTCACCATCCCGCTCGATATCCGGTACGCACCGGCAAAGAACGCGCAGCTGTATTTCAAAAAATACAGCAAATCCAAAAACGCGCTCCGGGAAAAACAGATCCGTCTCGAAGAGACAGACAAGGACATCGCGTATCTGGAATCCGTCCTGGATCTTGCCGAACGCGCTGCGGACGTCACGGAACTCACCGCGCTGAAGGAAGAACTCATCGAGACCGGCTTCGTGCGCCGCAGAAAGCAGAGCCGTTCGCCCGGCAAAAAAGACAAGCCGCAGCCCTACGTTTACAAAAGCACCAGCGGGCTCGACATCCTGGCAGGCCGCAACAACAAGGAGAACGATTATCTGACGTTCCGCGTAGCCGGCCGCAACGATCTGTGGTTCCACACCAAAGACATCCCCGGTTCGCACGTGATCCTGTTCTGCAAGAACAAAGAACCGGATGACCGGAGTATCTACGAGGCTGCCTCCATCGCGGCCTTCCACAGCAAAGGCAGCCGCTCCGAGAACGTGCCTGTCGATTATACGAAGGTCCGCTTCGTCAAGAAGCCGAACGGTGCCAAACCCGGCATGGTCATCTTCACCGACAACCACACAGTATATGTAGAACCAAAACTCCCTGCGCGCCAGGATCCGCAGTGACCGCCCGTTCCGTCTCTTCCCGGGACCTTTTGCCCCCGCCAGATAGCCGTTTCGGCATTCCCTATTGCACCTTCCGGCAAGGGCGCTATACTGACCTTACCCTTATCTAACAGTACAGCGTCAACGGGGGATCGGGAAAGAGAAGAGACATGAAAGAGAATGACATCAGAACGATCCAATGCACGCTCTGCAGCAGGACCGGCAAGGTCCGCCCGTTCAAAAGCGGATACATCTGTGAGGAGTGCGTACGCTACATGGTCAAAAAGTATTTGTGATCCGGATCGGACAGACTTTCCTGCACGCGATCCGGCAGCCCGCTGCACTATATCAATATCGATCAACAACATCATTTGCGGTTCTTACTAATGACTTGCTGCTTCGTCAATGCGGCCGCACAAATCGAATCCTCCGTATGACCAAAACGGCCGTGCAATACCGCGCGGCCGTTCTCTTTTATCCTCTTCTTTTTCATTGCTCCGCGCCGTTCAAAACGCGGATGATGCGCTTACCGTTCCGCTCTGCGCAGTTTATCCAGTACGTTGGTAAAATATGCCGGCAGCGGAGATGTAAACTCCATGTACGCCCCTGTCGACGGGTGGACAAACCCCAGAACACCGGCGTGCAGCACCTGACCGGAAACCCCGAACGGGTTTTTACCGCGCCCGTAGAGGTCATCCCCGAGGAGCGGATGCTTGATGTACGCCATGTGCACCCTGATCTGATGGGTCCTGCCGGTCTCAAGACGCGCTTCGATGAGCGTATACCTGCCGAATCGTTCCAGCACCTTGTAATGTGTCACCGCGTGCCGGGCGTGCTTGTCGGTCACCGCCTGCCTGAGACGCATCCCGCTGTCCCGGCCGATCGGCGCATCCACCGTCCCTTCATCCTCCTTGAAATTGTTGAGGACGACGGCCTGATACCGGCGCGTGATCGTATGGGCAGCCAGCTGCTCCGACAGCGAGACGTGCGCCTTGTCATTCTTGGCGACCATCAAAAGACCGCTCGTATCCTTGTCGATCCGGTGCACGATCCCCGGGCGGATCACGCCGTTGATCGAGGAGAGGCTGCTCCCGCAATGCCAGAGAAGCGCATTGACAAGCGTGCCGGACGGATTGCCCGGGGCGGGATGCACCACCATCCCGCGCGGTTTGTCCACCACGAGCAGATCCTGATCCTCGTACACGATATCGAGCGGGATCTCTTCCGCCTCCACCTTGAGCGCGGTCGGCGGCGGGACGAGAACGACGATCTCCTGCCCTTCCCTGACAGGCGTCTTCTTGACCGTGCAGACACTGCCGTCGATGGACACCTGCCCGTCAGCAATCAGTTTCTGCAGGTAACTGCGGGACGTATCCGACAGCGCAAGAGAGAGGGCGGCGTCCAGCCTTGCCCCCTCTTCTTCTTTTCCAATAACGATGACACAGCGTTCCGGCTCCGGCATGTGCACTACCTTTCTTTGTGTTCGCGGTCCGAGAAGAACAGCACATAGATGCACAGCAGGACACATCCCACCGTGACGAAGGAATCCGCCACATTGAAGATCGGGAAAACCCGGAAATCGAACATGTCTACGACATATCCCAAAGCGATCCGGTCGATCAGATTGCCGATCCCTCCGCCGATGATCATGGCGATGGGAACGAGCAGCAGACGGCTGCCTTCTCTGTGCTTCCACATGTACGCAAGACCAACGGCGATGAGCACCACCGGCAATACGATGAGCAGCAGGCGCTGTCCCTCAAAGGAACTGAAAGCTGCGCCTGTATTGTGATACCTGGTGATATGGAAGACTCCTTCAATGACGGGAATGCTTTCACCGGGCGTCATCCCGCTTGCAACCAGATGCTTGACGAACTGATCGAGTGCGACTGCTAAGACGATCACAGCAATAGACAGAAACATCGGATCGAAAGCCCTCTACTTCTCGAACGTGGCCGGATCCATGATCAGCGTTCTGCGTTCCTTTGTATCCGGAACGTCTTCTTCGCTTTTCAGAGTATCCAGTTCCCCCGCGACGAGCGTATGACGCGCGGCACTCTCATCCTGAAGACCGGTCTTAGGCGCAGCGGCAGGCTGCGGTTCCGCGGTATTGGCACCAAGCGGTGCGTTGACGAGATCCTCAAGTCTGCCCTCATCGAACATCGGGAACAGGTCGTCATCCATCGTATTGAACCGGTCCAGTTCCTCCTCGAGGTATCTCTTGTAGCGGTCGCGGAACATGATGTACCGCTTCTGCAACGTCTTATTCTCTTCCTTCAGGCGCTCTGCTCTGTCTCTGGCCTCGCGGACCGTGAGCTCCGCGTCGAGCTCCGCGTTCTTCATCAGGACTTCCGCACGCTTTTCAGCGCTGGCGGAAATATCTCCCATGAGGCTGCGCGCCTGTTCGAGGACCTTGACCACCTCGCCCTCGGAACCCTTGAACTTTTCGTTCTCCTGTTCCAATGTGGCGACCTCGGTCTTGAGGCGCAGATTTTCCTTCATGAGTTTTTCAAGATCAACGATGATCTGATCGAGGAACTCGTCGACCTCTTCGATGTTGTACCCGCGGACGCCTTTGGAAAACTCTTTCTTTTCGATATCAAAAGGCGTGATCATGGATTACCTCCAGCCGTCTTTCTGGCTGCTGCCGAAATCAAAGCCCTTGGGGGCGGCATCATTCGTGGAAGAAATATCAACGTTCTCCGGCGCGAAGATGAAAATATTGTTCGCGACTTTCTGGACGTTGCCGTTGAGGGCATATGTCGCACCGGACAGGAAATCGAAGATCTTTCTGGCTGTATCGCTGTCGATCTTCTCCAGATTGATGATGACAGGCTTTCTGCTCTTGAGACTGTCAACGAGTTTGGGGCATTCTTCAAAACCGTCGGGCTCGATGACCATCAGTTTGAATGCGCTCACAGCTGCTCTGTTACCCATGGGTACCACCTTCTCTCTCACTGTATTACGCGTATATGCTGCGCGGGGTTCCACCTTGCGTCTGTCGACAGGTGCCTGAGGCTCTACTTCCTCCTCCAGCAATTCATCGTCGATCTCTTCAATGCCGATCAGATCTTTGAACTTGTCTAAAACTCCCATTTGATCCTCCTTTGATCAATACACACGGGTGCCGAATATGGCGCTGCCGACCCTGATCAGGTTGGCTCCCTCTTTGATAGCTGCCTGATAATCATGGGACATGCCCATGGATAAATATTGAAAGTCCAGACGTTCGTGTTCGATCGCGCCGAACTTATCATACTGTTCTTTGACCTCCCGGAAGTACGGTCTGACTTCCTCGGGATCGTCCGCCATCGGAGCGATGCACATCAGCCCGCGGATCCGGACATGCTCGCACGTCTCCAGGATCTCATGGATCATGCCTTCCGTCTCATCCGCACGGATGCCGAACTTGCTCTCCTCCTCTGCCGCATTGACCTGGATCAGGATATCCATCACGAGATCATGCTGCGCTGCTCTCTTGTCGATCTCCTTCGCGAGTTTGAGGCTGTCCACACTGTGGATCAGGCAGACCTTGTCGATGATGTACTTGACTTTATTGGTCTGCAGATGTCCGATCAGGTGCCAGCGGACCGGTTTGACATGCTCATACTTATCCAGGATCTCCTGGACTTTGTTCTCCCCGATGTCTGTTACGCCTTCGTCGATCGCGATGTTGATCTCCTGCGGTGTATGGGTCTTGGTGACAGCCACGAGCAGCACATCCTCAGGGATGTTGGCTCTTACAGCTGCCAGATTGCTTTTGATATCTACCACGGAATCGCCTCCCTTGTATGACATTCTTTATTGTTCCCGGCTCTGCGGATCCGCCAGCACCTCATCATAGATCTCCACGGTGTCGACCAGATTGCCTTCACTGTCGAGGAACTGACCCTCGGCGAGAACGCTCTGCTCCCCGTTGCTGATCTTGACCTGCACAGGTGTGAAGATGTAATCGCCCGTTCTCGTCTTGACGTAAACGCCGATCACACCGTCCTTTTTTGTCAGGCAGTGGTTGCTGACCAGAAGTCCGCTGATATCCGTATTAATGATCGTCCCCTCCACAACGCGGTCGACCGCGAAGCCGCTGTAGTAGCGGTTGGTCTCGAGGATCACCTGCCAGCCGTTGTCTGCTTCCCGGATACTCATGACGGTCGCCGGGATGCTCTCCCCGTTGAGCCGGGCGGTTACTTTCTTGCCGGTCTCATAGCGGGAGATCGCCTCCTGATCGACCCAGAACAGGATATACCACTCGCTGTTGTTGGAAATCTTGTAAATCGGCTCGCCCGCCTTGCAGGACTTGCGCTTGATGTCCATCGGTTCGATGTCGAGCGCTTCTGTATTCTCCCTGGATAATTTGTCCAGTTCGTCCAGATCGAAATAGTCCTCGTAGCCGTCAACGTGATAGGAGATCACACCCTTGCGCTGACTGACAAAACCGCTGTCCTGCTCCATGTTGTCACTGATCCGCAGGATCAGCCGGTCGTATTTTGAATCGTCGCTTTCGCCGGCGTCCTCCCCCGGGTCACCGTTCTCCCCGTCAGAGTCGGGTTCCTCCGCGGGTCCATCCTCATAAGTCGGCGTAAATGCAAAAAGATCGGTCCCTTTTTTGATCTGCGTTCCCTCATCGATGTACGGATCCATGTTCCCGGACTCGGCTGCCGTGTAGACGGTTTCGTCCCGGATGATATAGCAGGTGGTGTCGTCTGAGATCTGCAGATTTCCGAACTCCACCAACTCAGTACCGGCAAGGGCGCCTGTCAAAGAAGGCACGATCCCGATGACCGCATATAATGCAATTATGATCAGAACAAATACGAGTAATGTCCTTTTTCTCTTCTTAGGCATGGCTTTCTCCGATACCAGTTTACAACAGTTTCAGGACATTATCTACGATTTTTTTCTCCTCTCTGGTCAGCGCCCGCTCCTCTTTCAGGAACCGTTCGAACAGGTCGGGGCGCCGTTCTTTCGTGAGCCGCAGCGCCTGTTCGAACTGCCAGAGATGGATCGCCTTATGGTTGCCGTTCAGCAGTACTTCCGGTACCTCCATGCCGCGGTATTCGCGCGGTTTTGTGTATTGCGGGGATTCCAGAAGACCGGAATAGATCGATTCTTCATACGCCGCTTCTTTCGACGCAAGGACACCGGGGATGAGCCGCGCCACCGCGTCCACAAAGACGATCGCGGCAGGTTCCCCGCCGGTCAGGATATAGTCTCCGATGGAGACCTCCTCCATCTGCCAACCATCCAGGATCCTCTGATCGATCCCCTCGTAGTGTCCGCAAAGGATCACCAGATCCGTCTCGCCGGCGTATTCTTCCGCAAGCGCCTGATCGAGCACACGTCCTTTCGGCGACATGTAAACGATGCGCTTTCCTGCCGCGCCGATGTCTTCCAGACAGCGGAAAACAGGGTCACAGGTCATGATCAGACCGGGCCCTCCGCCGAACGGGTATTCATCCGTCTTTTTATGCTTATCCAGAGAGTAGTCCCGCACATCGTGCAGCCCGATGCGCAAAAGGCCCTTGTCCTCAGCGCGCTGGAGCATGCTCATTCTGAGCGGGGCGAACATCTCCGGAAAGATCGTCAGGATATCGATATTCATAGTTCCAGCAGTCCTTCCGGCACACGTACGATGATCTTTTCGGGGCTCTTCGTCAGGATGAATGCAGGCACCTCCGGGATCAGACAGACCGTCCCGCCGGGACGCGTGACCTCATACAGCCGCTGCGGCATATCCGTCCGGATATCCGACAGCGTCCCGACCGCCTCCCCGTCCTCTGTTACAACGGCAGCCCCGAGAAGTTCCCGGACATAGTATTCCCCTTCCGGCAGCGGAGGCAGTTCGGCGGCATCCATATAGACATAACGGAACCGCAATGCCTCTGCCCCGTCGCGGTCGTCCACTCCTTCGAGCCGGACAATGGGCATCGCCCCCTTGTACCGCGTGGCGAGCCGCCGCATGCAGATCACTTCCTCAGCCAACGGGTGTTCCTCCGCAGCAGAAGAAGCCCCGCTTTTATCCGCACCGACAGAGGCAGCTGCTTTACGGGCAACGTACAGCGAGCGGATCATCCCGAACCGCTCCGGTTCCTGTGCGTAACTGTAGATCTTCACTTCCCCCTTCAGACCGACCGCGCCAGTGATCTGGCCAATCAGGATCAGGTCCTTCTGTTCCATCCGGATTTCCTTTCCCGCTGCTTTGTGCCTGTTCCGTTGTTCCAAAAGAGGCACATAGCGACTATGTGCCTCTTTTTCATTACTGTACGATCTCTACAACGACCTTTTCTCCGGTCTTGACCGATGCGGCTTTGACGACAGTGCGGAGCGCCTTGGCGATCCTGCCCTGCTTGCCGATGATCTTACCCATATCCTCCGCGGCAACGCGAAGGGTGACGACTGTTGTGCCTGCTTCTTTCTCCTCGGAAACAGATACTTCATCGGGTTTTGTAACCAGAGCTTTGGCGATGACTTCCACTAATTCGCTCATTGGTCACCACCGCTTTCCTATTCGACGATGCCGGCCTTCTTGAAGAGGCTGCGGACTCTGTCCGTCGGCTGCGCGCCCTGGCTGAGCCACTTCTTCGCCGCTTCCTCATCGATCTTGATGGTGTCGGGTTCCGTCATCGGATCGAAGTAACCGATCTCCTCGATGAATCTGCCGTCTCTGGCTTTGCGGGAATCCGCAACGACGACTCTGTAGAAAGGCTTCTTGTTGGCACCCATTCTCTTCAATCTGATTTTGACCATGATAGTTTTCCTCCGTTAAGTTAACTATATATTAATTATTGTTATTTACACGCGTGATGCGCTATTGACCTTGTTACTGCATGAAGCGCGGCAGTTTGGCACCGGGTTTCATGAACTGTTTCATCATCTTCCGTGACTGTTCGTATTTCTTGACCATGTTGTTGATCTTGCTGACCGGCAGCCCGCAGCCCGCGGAGATGCGCTTCCTGCGGCTGGCATTGAGGATGCTCGGATCACGGCGTTCCTCCTTTGTCATGGAGTGGATGATCGCCTCCATCTCGACGAACTCCCGCTCTCCTTTCTCAAGATCCATGTTCTTCATTGCTTTGCTGTTCTGTCCGGGCAGCATCCCGATCAGTTTGGACAGGCCGCCCATCTTCTTGATCTGACCCATCTGATCGAGGAAGTCGTCCAGCGTAAATTCGTTCTTGCGGATCTTGCGCTCGAGTTTGCGCGCCTCCTCTTCCGTGTACTGGTTTTCCGCCTGCTCGATCAGGGACAGCATGTCGCCCATGCCGAGGATCCTGCTCGCCATGCGTTCCGGATGGAACGGTTCCAGCGCATCCATCTTTTCACCCATACCGACGAACTTGATCGGACGCCCGGTGACTTTCTTGGTGGACAGCGCTGCACCGCCGCGGCCGTCGCCGTCCATCTTGGTCATGATGATGCCGTCGATGCCAAGGCGGTCGTTGAAGCCCTGGGCCGCATTGACAGCGTCCTGACCGGTCATGGCATCCACGACCAGAAGGATCTCGTGCGGCTTGACGGCAGCTTTGATGTCCGCCAGTTCCTGCATCAGTGCTTCGTCGATCGCAAGCCGGCCCGCCGTATCGACGATGAGGACGTTGTATCCCTTTTTCATCGCCTCTTCTTTGGCAGCCAGCGCGATCCTGACGGGATCGTTCGACTCACGCATCGTGAAGACCGGGGTATCGACGCTCTGTCCGACGACTTCGAGCTGGTCGATCGCGGCAGGTCTGTAGATATCACAGGCGCACAGCATCGGCTTCTTGCCGTTCTTCTTGAGCCATGCAGCCAGTTTGCCGCAGGTCGTCGTTTTACCGGTACCCTGCAGGCCGACCATCAGCAGCGTCGTGAATCCGGACGGTGCATAGGTCAGTTTGCTGTTCGCGCCGCCCATCATCTCGGTGAGTTCCCGGTCGACGATCTTGATGATCTGCTGATCCGGCGTCAGGCTGGCAAGGACTTCTTCGCCCATGGCCTTTTCCTTGACGTTGGCAACGAACTCCTTGACTACCTTGAAGTTGACATCCGCCTCGAGCAGCGCCAGTTTGACCTCGCGCATCGTAGCATCGATGTCCTTCTCGGTCAGCGAGCCCTTATTTTTCATGTTTTTGAAAATGCCGTTCAGTTTTTCCGAAAGACTCTCAAAAGCCATGCTTTCCTCCGTGTTTATTCCAACCCTTCTTCCCGCAGCGCCGTCACCTGTGTCAGGACGGCCGCCAGAGCCGCGGAATCGCTTTTGCCGCCCGCTGCTTTGAGCATGCCCTGCAGCATCTGCTGGATCCCTGCCAGTTTTTCATCCTGTTCTTCGAACCGGTGCACAAGGCCGAGTTTTTCCTCGTACCCCTCCAGCGCCTTCTCGGCACTGTGGAGCGCATCGTAGACGCCCTGCCGCGAGATGCCGAATTCCTCGGCGATCTCCGCCAGCGAACAGTTTTCTTCATAATATAGTGCGGTCGCTTCCCGCTGCCGTTTGGAAAGCAGCGCTCCGTAGAATTCGTACAGCGACCCGATCCTCGTGAACTTATCCACGTCCCACCTCACCGGGAAGTATAGTGTAAAGCCTTTTTGCTTGTCACGCAGTCCATAGTATCATACGCAAAAAAGACTGTCAAGGATTTTTCCTTGTCAGTCCGGCGCCGGAATACAAAACATGCGGCTGTCAGCCGGACCGGCTGCGCCGCATGACTTCAATTCTATTACGATAGTAAGAGTGAATCTGCTATTCCGTCTCCATGGCGTCGTCGATCAGACGGCTGATAAGCTCCGTATACGACACACCGGCAGCCTCCCAGAGTTTGGGATACATACTGATCGAGGTAAAACCAGGAAGCGAATTGACCTCATTGAAGTAGATCTGATCGCCGTCCTTGAGGAAGAAATCCACCCGGGCATACCCGCTGCATCCGAGGATGCGATAGACTTCGACTGCCATGTCCCGGATCCGGTCCGCGATGTCTTCCGGCAGATCCTCCGCCACTTCCGCGACAGATCCAAGCCCGCCGTATTTGGCCTCGTACGAATAGAACTCATCCGCTGCCACGATCTCTCCCACCGGGGAAGCATGCGGTCTGCGGCCGCCGAGAACGGCCACTTCAAGTTCCCTGCCGACGATCGTCTCCTCGACCAGGATCTTCTCGTCGTATTTGGCTGCTTCTTTGATCGCCTCAAACAATGCGTTCCTGTCGCGCGCCTTGCTGACGCCGACCGAGCTGCCGGTGTTCGCCGGTTTGACGAAGTAGGGATAATCGCCCAGTTCTTCTTCGATCCGCATGATCTGCTCCGCTGCGCTCGTCGCAAACGTGAACCAGTCCACCGTGCAGTACGCCGCCTGCCGGATACCGCCGTCGTTTGCCAGGATCTTTGTCACGACCTTATCCATTGTGCAGGCTGAAGAAATCACATCGGACCCGGCGTACGGAATCCCCGCCATCTCTAAAAGTCCCTGCATCGCGCCGTCTTCCCCGTATTTACCGTGCAGGACAGAGAAGACACAGTCGATCCGGATATTCTTCCCGTGTTCGGTGCGGATGCCGTGTACACGCCTGTCGGGGCAGATGTAAGCATTTCTGTTGTTGACCCTGTCGATCCACGTCCCGTCTTCGATCATTTCAGGCGGTGCGGCTGTCTCGATCCAGGCTCCTTTTTTGGTGATCCCAATGACACGAACATTGTATTTATCCCGATCGATATGCCGGAGGATAGAGGCAGCTGAACTGCGGGAAACCTCATGTTCGCTGCTCATCCCGCCGAACAGCACCAGAACTGTCTTCTTCTCGGCCATATTCCTTCCTTCCTTCACTCAGATACTCTTCCCGCGGCGGGATCACTCTCCGCCACCTTCGCCGCCGCTGTCACCGCCACCGCTGTCACCGCCGCCGCCGTCACCGCCGCTGCCGTCACCGCCACCGCTGTCACCGCCACCGCTGTTATCGACCGGCTCCGTATAGTCTTCCCCGCCGCTGTTATCGGCCGGTTCCGTGTAGTCTTCGCCGCCGCTGTCATCGGAAGCAGGTGCTGTATAGGACCCGTCGTCATAGTCAGACTGATCGTTATAATAATTGGAATCGTAATCCGTGTCGTAGTCTGTGTTGCCGGGGTTGCCGCTGTTGCGGCTCTGACCGGCATTCGGGCCACCGCCGAACGTGTTCAGGTAACGATCCAGAAGTTCATAGTCAACATCTTCCTCCCCGTAGTACTGGGTCTCCATCTTGACTTCTTCATTGATCATCAGCACGTTGTCAGTCGGCTGGTAATCCACCTGCCCGAACAGTTTTTCATGCAGTTCGACCACGTTGCTCTTGAGCGTGATCGGCGCATCGTACCAGACGCTGTTGATATAAGCACCGTCATAGTTGAACGGCCAGCGCTGGCTGCCCATATTCCCGAATTTCGAGATCTTGCCGACCAGATCCATCATCGTATCGGAGCTCATACTGGTGGAGATCTTTTTCATGCCGAGGTTGAGGAGGTTGTTCAATTCAGACAGTTTCATGGTCTTTGCTTTATCCATGGCTGCCTTGATGACTTCTCTCATACGTTCCGCACGTTCATCATCCCCGTCGGTCTTACGGATCCGGCAGTAGGCGACGATCTGCACCCCGTTCAGCACCTGCTTGCCTGTATTATCAACATACGTGTTATCCATATGCAGGCTCTGATTGGTGTGGTCGATGATCCGGTTGAGTTCATCGAGTTCATGATCGTCTACGGTGACTTCGAGGCCGCCCATTGCGTCTGTGATCTCCGCCACGGACCGCCAGTCCACGCGGACATAGTCGTCGATATTCAGATCCAGATTGCGGTTGAGCGCACGGACAGTGTTCACCGGACCGCCGAACGCATGCGCGTGGGTGACCTTGTCAATGACGTGCGACCCCTTTTCCTCCAGATCCAGATAGGAATCGCGCAGTACGGAAGTCAATGTGATCTCATTCGTCTTCTTGTTGATCGTGACGATGATGATCGCATCCGAACGAACGCCGCTCTCATCGGTCTCACCGTCCCCCTCGCGTGTATCGACGCCGAGCAGGACGATGTTTTTGTAGTCTTTCAGTTCTTCCTTGACCCGGGGATCGATGCCCCAGTCTTCCTCGTTGACCTCGACACGATCGACTTGTTCGAATTTTTCTTTGACGAACTGTTTCGCCAGCACGACCCCGCAGACCGCAAGCAGCGCCAGGCACAGCAAAACGATGAGCGCTGTCCGGAGGCGGCGTTTTTTCTTGTCGACGGGTTTTTGGGATTTCCCGGACCGGCCGCTGCCGGCCTTATCTTTTTTGACCCTGCGGTATTTCTTCTTTTTGCGGGTTTTCCCGTCTGAAGAAGCACGGCGGCTGCCGGTCGACGCGCCTTCAAACTCGTCGTAGATCCCCGCATCCGCAGCGCGGTCTCCCATATTGTAATCATCGTAATAGTAGTTATTACCGTTACTCATTCCCAAGTCTCCTGTTATCCGAGCAAGTCTTTAAATGCCTGCGTTCTTTGGGTGATGTCGTCCGCCTTGAACACAGCCGATCCCGCGACGAGGATATCTGTCCCCGCCTCTTTGATAATGGCGGCATTATCCAGGGAGACACCGCCGTCGATCTCGATCTGATAGGTATATCCGTGTTCTTCTCTTTGCTGTGCAAGTTCACGGATCTTATCCAGAGAGGACGGGATGAACGCCTGACCGCCAAATCCCGGATTGACAGACATCACGAGCACCAGATCCGCGATCCCGAGCACTTCGGAAAGGAGCTGCACCGGAGTGCCGGGATTGATGGCGACGCCGGCCCCCGCACCGAGGTCCTTGATATAGTGAAGGGTACGGTCGATGTGTCTGCAAGCCTCCCAGTGCACTGTGACGAAGCGGGTGGCTTCCGTTATGAACGACGCTGCGTATTTATCCGGATCCTCGATCATCAGATGGACATCGAACGGCATGGCCGTCCTGCCGCAAAGGCTCTTCATGACATCTGCCCCGAAACTGATATTCGGAACGAAATGCCCGTCCATCACATCAACGTGCAGAAGATCCGCCCCCGCCCGCTCTGTCATCGCAACCTGCTCCGCCAGTTTTGAAAAGTCTGCGGAAAGGATGGATGGTGCCAGTTTTGCCATGCTTGCTCCTCCTTACAGATACGGGATACGCGTGCGCATCTCCTCGATCTGTGATACATACGAATCATATCTTTCAGGGCTGATCAGCCCTTTTTCAACGGCTTCCCGGACCTTGCAGTCCGGCTCTTTCATGTGCCGGCAGTTATCGAACCGGCACTGCCCCAGGAAGGGACGCATTTCCGGATAGTATCCGGCGAGATCCGCTTCTTCCGCTTCCAGAATGTCGAACGAGGTGAATCCCGGTGTGTCGAACACCTTGCCGCCGCGGTCCATCGGGAAGATCTCCACATGCCGCGTCGTATGCCTGCCGCGCCGTGTTTTCCGGCTGATCTCGCCGGTCTTCGCAGCGGCATCCGTACACAGATGGTTGAGGATCGTCGATTTGCCGACCCCGGAGGGGCCCGCCAGAGCGACCTGTTTCCCGGCGATCCGTTCCGCAAGCGATTCGATCCCGTCTCCTGCAGAAGCGCTCAGGAACCGCGTCTCATAACAGTTGCCGTAGATCCGCTGAAGTCTCTCTTTCTCTTCCGCTTTCGCCAGATCGGATTTGTTGAAACAGAGGACCGCTTCCGTTCCGGACATCTGCGCCATTACTAGAAATCTGTCGATCAGACGGATATTAGGGGCCGGATGCCGGAATGCCGCCACGACAAGCAGCAGATCCACGTTGGCGATCGGCGGACGGACGAAGGAATTGCTGCGGGGATGGATCTTAGTCACATATCCCTCGACTTCCTCTTCCTGCGTCCGGTCGATCATGACCCGGTCACCCACCATCGGGATAATGCCCTGCTTTTTGAACAGACCGCGGGCGCGGCACTGATAGATGCCTTCTTCAGTCTCAACATAGTAGAAACCGCCCACGCCCCGGATGATCAGTCCCTCGATCATCACATCGCTCCTTCAGCGAAATCGACGGACTGCTCGTAAACCGTCTCATTATCGAAGATGACAACGATTTTGCCCTGTCCTGTGCCGGTGATCTCCACCGATATGCCTTCATCGACCTTCGCGCACTGCTGGTTGGTGATGACGTTGCGGGTGCCGTTGTCATCGGTCACCGTCACCGTCATGTAGAAGACCTCTTCCTTGGCCGCCGAGAAATCAACGTAGTAGTTGATCGTCGACGAAGCACCGGTGCTGACGACGACGCTGACGGATGTTCCTTCGTCGATCTTGTTGCCGCCCGCGTACTGCTGGTCGATGATCTGCCCTTTCGGATAAGTCTTGCTGATCTGGTACTCGACAGAACCGAGATACAGACCGTTGTTTTCAAGCTTGGAACGGGCCTCGTCTTCTGTCAGACCGCGCAGATCCGGTACGGTGACCTGCCGTTTGCCCTGCCCGTTACTGATCACCAGTGAGATCTCGGACCCCGGCGAAGCCTTGCTGCCTGCTTCCGGCGTCTGGCTCAGGACCTGGCCGGCAGGCTGCGTGCTGGTCTCCTCCGTGGATCCCGCATACACGAACCCCGCTTCTTCGATCGCCGCGACCGCTTCTTTTTCATCCATCCCGATCAGATACGGCACCTCACCTTCCGAAGCACCGATCGAAAGATCGACCGTGACCGTTGTTCCCTCCTTGACCTTGGTATGTTCCCGCGGGTCCTGGGCGACGATCAGCCCGGCTTCGTAATCATCGCTGAAGACTTTGTCCCCTTTCTGGATCTTCAGCCCTCTGTCTTTGAGCTGCTCTTCCGCCTGCTCATACGTCATCCCGTGCAGGTCGGGAACTTCGATCTCCTTCTTGGAGAACTTGCCTGTGGCAAGCCCGATGACCATGATCAGCACCAGCAGCGCAACGCCTGCGCCGATCATGATGAGCGCCCGTTTTTTCTTCGTCTTGTCGTTGCCTTTGCCGCCGCCCTGGCTGCCGCGCGGGTCATCCGGCAGGAGCCCCGCCGCAACGAGTTCGTCCCGGCTGCCGGCAACGATGGTATCTCCGTTGTGGTATTTCGGCCGGTGGTTGAGATCAAAACTGCTCAGAAGATCGACCTCATCCAGCGCTTTGATCAGTTCTTCCGCTGTCTGATAGCGGTTGATCTGGATCTTGTCGGTCGCTTTCATAACGATCTTCTCAAGCGCCGGCGGGATGCCGTCCACGATCTTCGAGGGCGGTATGATCGGGTCGTTGATATGCATCAGCGCGATCGATACCGGATTGTCACCGTCGAACGGAACATCCCCCGTGAGCATCTCATACATGACAATGCCAAGCGAATACAGATCCGAACGCTCATCCACATAGCCGCCTCTGGCCTGCTCCGGCGAGAAATAGTGGACCGAGCCGATGATCGTCTCCTCCGTGTTCTCCACGATCGTGTTGACGCTGACCGCCTTCGCGATGCCAAAGTCCGCGATCTTCGCGACGCCGTCTTCGTTGACAAGGATGTTGTGCGGCTTGACGTCGCGGTGGATGATCCCCGCCTTGTGCGCCGCTGCGAGACCGCTCGCGATCTGTCTCGACAGATCCATCACACGCCGGTAATCCAGCGGGCCTTCCTCCTTGATGATGTCGCTCAGGGCTTTGCCCTTCACCAGTTCCATAACGATGTAGTTGATGTTGCCCTCTTTGCCGACATCATATACACCGACGATGTTCGCGTGGGTCAGCCGCGCAGCTGCATGCGATTCTTTGCGGAAGTTCTCGATAAACTTCTCATCCCCGGTGAACTGGGGCTTGAGGATCTTGACTGCGACATGCCGGCTCAACAATTTATCCATCGCACGGTAGACAACGGCCATGCCGCCGTCTCCGATCTTTTCCAGTAATTCATACCGGCCCGCAAGGACTTTACTGCTCATTCTGACTTCCTCCCTGGACCTTCACAGTGATCGCGGTGATGTTGTCCCTGCCGCCGTTTTCATTGGCACGGTCTACCAGCCGCTCCGTTAACACCTGCATATCTTCATCATCCTGCAGGATCTCGATCATTTCTTCTCTGGAGAGTTCTCCGTACAGCCCGTCTGTGCAGAGCAGCAGGATATCCCCCTCCCGTATCTCCACATCGTACTGGTCGCCTTCCACGGTCAGTTCCGCGCCGATCGCCTTGGTGATCACGTGGCCCCGCTTGTGGTGGCGCGCCTCCTCTTCTGTCAGAACGCCCATGCGGATCAGCGCATTGACGTAGGAATGGTCTTCCGTGATCTGCAGCAGCTGGCCGTCCGCATAGAGATACGCCCGGCTGTCTCCCACATTGGCAAAGAACGCTTTGTCCTCCCGCACGTGGCACAGGACCAGCGTTGTGGCCATTCCTCTGTTTTCCGGCTGCTCTCTGCCCGCTTCGACCACGCTTTCGTTGGCCCTGGCAAGGCAGGCGTCGAACAGGTCTCCGATGTCCCTTTCATTGACGCCGGCCAGATGGTTGATGCTCATAAAATCCCGGCAGGTGTCCACCGCTGTCTTGCTGGCAATCTCGCCGGCATTGTTGCCGCCGACACCGTCCGCGATGATGAACAGCCGCTCTTCCGCAACGATGGCGCAGGCGTCTTCGTTGAGGCTGCGTTTTCTGCCTTTGTCGCTTTTGTAACCGACTCTTAACATAGTTCCTCCGGTCGGCCGGACCCAAATCCGGCTTTACTGATTGGTGATGGAATCGCTCTTCCGCATCTTGCAGATGAAGAATCCGTCTGTTCCGTTCACATGCGGCAGCAGCTGCTTCGTCTCCTCGACCATGAAGTTCGGATGGCTCCTGAGGAAGGAACTGACGACCTCTTCATTCTCGCGGGGATTGATCGTGCATGTGCTGTAAACCAGCACGCCGCCCGCATTGACATATTTGGAAGCAGCTTCGAGGATCGCCTGCTGCTTCTGCGGCAGCATAGCCATTTCTTCGTTATAACTCTTGTATTTGATCTCCGGCTTGCGGCGTACGACACCCAGACCGGAACACGGCGCATCGACGAGCACCCTGTCGGCCTTCCCGACCAGAGAAGAATCCACACGCGTTGAATCCCAGGTCCTCGTCTCGACGATCTTCACGCCGAGCCGCGCTGCTTCGTGTTCGATCAGCGCGATCTTCCGCTTGTAAATATCCTGGGCAACGATGCGGCCGCGGTTGTTCATGCGTTCCGCGATCGCCATGGTCTTGCCGCCCGGGGCAGCGCAGACATCAACAACTGTATTGCCCTGCTGCGGATCCAGGACCTCCGCGACCATCTGCGACGCTTCATCCTGCACGGAGAACAGCCCGTTCGCGTACAGGTCGCTTTCGAGAAGACCGCTGCCCTTGATATGGAGCGCATTGGCGCTGTAACGCCCTTCCGTGACAGTATAGCCGCGTTCCTCCAGGACCTGGATCAGATCCTTCTTCATGATCTTCAGCCAGTTCAGACGGATCGTGAACGGCGGTGCTTCATCCCCGGAAGAGAGAAGCGATTCGACGAAGGACGGATCATCATACTCGTCCAGCCAGAGACGGACGATCCACGGTGCATAGGAGTACTTCACCGACAGATACGCAACGAGATCCTCGTCCCTGTCCGGCAGGGTGAGCGAGTCTTTTTTCTTCAGGTAGCCCCGCAGCACACCATTGATGAATCCGCCGCGCCCCCGCGCATACCGCTTAGCCAGAGAAACACTTTCGTTGACGGCCGCATAATCCGGCACGCTGTCCATATACGCCAGTTGATACAAGCCCATCCGCAGGATGGTCAGGTCCTGGTGTCTGACGCTTTTGATCCCTTTTTCGATCAGCTGATCGAGGTAGTGATCAAGAAGCATCTTGTTCTCCAGCACACCGTAGACCAGTTCGCGCACAAAAGCGGGGTCGTCCGGTTTATTGATGAGGATATGGTGGTTGAGAGCGAGATTGGAATAAGCCTTTTTCGTCTCCATATCCAGCAGTGTATGATAGGCTGTTTTTCTGTTTGCGTCCATGTTATCTCCTGTCGCCCCGGATCAGCAGGATCCGGATCAGTTGCAGCAGCGAAGTGGCAAGCGCTGCCACATAAGTCATCGCCGCCGCTGTCAGCATTTTTCTTGCCCCGGGGACTTCCTCCTCGAGGATGAGTCCGGTGGCTTCGAGTTCCCGTACGGCGCGCCTGCTGGCATCCAGTTCGACCGGCAATGTCACGCCGTGGAACAGGACGACCGCCGCAAAGGCGATCACACCGATGTTGAAAAGAAGGTTGCCGGAGTCGTAACTGCCGGCTGCGATCAGCATGACGCCGATCAGAAGGAGCGGCCAGCTGGCCATGGAGACCACACTGACAGGCCGCGCCAGCGCATTGCGGAATGCGAGCGGCGCGTAATTGGTACCGTACTGCATCGCGTGTCCGGTCTCATGCGCGGCAACGCTGACCGAAGCGATGCTCGTGCCGTCATGGATATCGGAAGACAGCCTGATCACCTGGTTTTTCGGATCGAAGTGATCGGACAGCACACCCTGTACGCGTTCGATCCGGATGTGGGACAGACCGTTCCTGTCCAGAAGATACCGGGCCGCCTCGGCACCTGTGATCTGCCGGCGTGTCGGCAGCTGCCGGTACCTCGCGTAAGAGGTCTTCAGTTTTCCCTGCGCCCACATCGTGAACAGGATCGCCGGGATCAGCACAAGGTATGTGGGATCGTAGAAACCGTACATATTCACCCCCGCATTACAAACAAATGCTTATCAAGTTATTTTATCCTAAAACCGTACCATTTTCAATGGAATGCCCCTTCAAATACGCATCCGCCGCCATGCGTTTCTTTCCAGGTGCCTGTACTTCTGTCGCAAGAAGCGCGTCTTCCGCGCAGGCAATCAGGATCCCTTCCGTGTCCGCCCGCAGGACCGTGCCCGGCACGGCGCCGTGTGCGCCGCGTACGACCGCGGCTTTCCAGATCTTGAACGGCTGTCCGTTCAGATAGGTGAACGTCCCCGGCCAGGGATAAAGACCGCGGACCCGGCGTTCGAGTTCAGCAGCGGAGCGGGAAAAATCAAGCAATCCATCCTGCTTGGTGATCATCGGCGCATACGTTGCCAGCGCATCGTTCTGCGCTGCCGGCTGCAGCGATTCACCGGCTTCGATCCGCGCGAGGACTTCGGCGATCAGTACCGCCCCTTTTTCCGCAAGGATCTCAAAGAGTTCCTCCGCGTTGCAGCGGTCGGCCGGCACAGCTGTCTCTGCCAGCACGGCACCTGTATCCATGCCCTCATCCATCTGCATGACGGCGACACCGCCCTTTTCATCGCCTGCCAGAATGGTCCACTGGATCGGTGCGGCGCCGCGGTGGCGCGGCAGCAGCGAACCATGTACATTCAGACAGCCGTACCGCGGGATCTCAAGGATCTCTTTCGGCAGGATCTTGCCGTACGCGATCACGACGATGGCGTCCGGCGCGGTCTGCCGCAGCTGCTCGAACAGTACCGTGTTCCCTTTGACCTTGCCGGGCTGCACGACCGGCAGCCCCAGCGCCAGTGCCTTCTCCTTGACAGGGGAAGCCTGGACCTTGTTGCCGCGGCCTTTCATCGCATCCGGCTTGGTCACGACGAGCGCGATCTCATGACCGTCTGCCGTCAGCCTTTCCAGTGCAGGGACCGCAAAATCTGGTGTGCCCATAAAAACGATCTTCATCGGCAGTTCTCCCGTTCTTATTCTTCCGTATCTTCTGCGCCATCCTCATCCTGCAGTTCAGGCTTATGGATATCCGTCGCTTTGCTTGTGTAAAGGATCCCCTGCAGGTGATCCATCTCATGGCTGGCCGCAACAGCGTCAAACCCTTCGAAAACATATTCTTCAAGGCCGCCTCTGCGGTTCTGAGAACGGACCTTGATCTTCATCGGGCGCTTCACACAGCCGATATAACCGGGCACGCTGAGGCACCCCTCATATCCTTCCTGTTCTCCCTCCTGCTCGATGATGACAGGGTTGATGAGTTCCGTGACATACCCGGGTTCCGGCTCGATGACACAGACCTGACGCAGTACGCCGACCTGCGGAGCGGCGATGCCGACCCCTTCCGCGTCGCGCATGGTCTCGATCATATCATCCAGCAGTTCCGCGAGCCGGCCGTCGAATTTCACGACCTCTCTGCACTTTTTAGTAAGGATCTCGTCCCCTTCCACGACGATATTGCGTAATGCCATATTAAGACCTCCATAAACTGTAGGGATTGACGTCCGCTACGATGCTGTATGCTTTTCTTTCCTGTCTGTCCCGCTCGCGCAGAGCCATCAGGCGTTTTCTGTACTGATTGGTTTCCTCCGGCAGACTGCGGATCAGAAGACACTCTCTGTATTCCGTCACCGCCCGGTCGTATTCCAGCCCGCCTGCGGGAACGATATCCGCCGCACAGGCGCCCATCCGGATGAGATCACCGCGCCAGGTGCGCACAGCCTGCTGCAGCGCCTTCCGGTCTTTGCCGCCGAAGACGACCTGGATGATGTCCGTGAACGGCGGATAGCCGTACTGCCTGCGCCGCTCCAGTTCTTTTTCAAAGAATGCTTCGTAATCCTGCGCGGCTGCTGCCTGCACCGCATAGTGTCCGGGGGTGTAGGTCTGGATGATGACCTGCCCCTGCTCATCGCCGCGCCCCGCTCGCCCCGCCGCCTGCGTGACGAGCTGAAATGCCCGCTCCGGCGCCCGGTAATCCGGGATATTGAGGAGCACGTCGCAGGAGATGATCCCGACCAGCCCCACATTGCGGTAGTCCAGTCCCTTGGCGACTACCTGCGTGCCTACAAGGATCCGGATCTGTCCCTGCGCGAACGCGTCGAGCGTTTTTTCAAGCGTCCCTTTGCGTTTCATCGCGTCGAGATCCAGTCTCGCGGCGGGCGCGTCCGGGAACAGCTGCCCGATCGTTTCGACGACTCTTTCCGTCCCGGTGCCGAACCCCTTGATGTACGTGCTGCCGCAGGAGGGGCAGCGCGCAGGGAGCGGTTCTCTGTGGTCGCAGTAGTGACAGACGAGCTGTCCGTCCCCCTTGTGGTACGTGAGGGAGATCCCGCACTTGGGACACTCCATCACATGACCGCACGCGCGGCACGAGACGAACGTCTGATACCCGCGGCGGTTCATGAACAGGATCACCTGCTGCCCTTTGGAGAGCGTTTCCTCCATCGCCGTGTGAAGACGCCGGCTGATGACGGACGTATTGCCCGCCGCCAGTTCCGGCCGCATGTCCACGATCTCCATGCGCGGCAGTTTCACCTTGTTATATCTTTCTTTTAATTCCAGCAGCGTGAAGATCCCGCGGCGGCTTCTCTCATAGGAGAGCACCGACGGTGTCGCGCTGCCCATCACGACGATCCCGCCGGATGGTTTGGTCCGTTTGATCGCGATCTCGAGTGTGTCATATTTCGGAGACATGTCGGACTTGTACGTACTCTCATGCTCCTCGTCGAGGATCACGATGCCGATGTCACGCAGCGGCGCGAAGACCGCGGACCTGGCGCCGACAACGATGCGCGCTTCGCCGCGCTGCACGCGCTGCCATTCGTCATACCGTTCCCCGGCGGACAGACGGCTGTGAAAAACCGCTATATTGTCTCTGCCGAACCGCCCCGCAAAGCGTTCGATGATCTGCTTGGTCAGCGAGATCTCCGGGACCAGCATGACCGCTGTTTTGCCGCGCTCCGTCACTTTCCGGATCAGCTGCATGTAGACTTCCGTCTTGCCGCTGCCCGTGACGCCTTTGAGCAGGAACAGTTCATGGCGGTCCGCCCCGATGCTCTGCTCCATTCTGGCGATCACGCGCGCCTGCTCGTCCGTCAGCGCATCGATGGGCTGCGGCTCCGCTGTGATCTTCGCCAGCGGATCGCGTTTTCTGCCGCGCGCGGATGGTTTGCCAGGCGCAAGGAACAGCTTGACCGCGTCCATATACCGGCACAGATACCGGCTGTGCATCCAGCGCGCCAGTTCCATGCTCTCCCTGCCAAGAGGCACATCCTCCGTCAGTTCAGCCACATTCTTCAGGCCTTTTACCGGCGCCGGCAGTGTATCCATCACATCGAACACATAAGCGTCCTTCAGCGCCTTCCCTTTGCCGAACGCGACCCGGACGTGGCTGCCCGGACAGACCTCGTCGAACGCACAGCGGTACGTATACAGATCGTCCGTCAGATGGCTCTTATTGTCGATCGTGACATTGACGTACTTCATCGCGCGCCCGCTCTTCGTCCTTCCCGTTTTCTACAGAAGCAGGATCCCCGCTTCTTCACACTCTTTGATCATATCGTCCGGCCAGATGGATGCCTGCACTTCGCCGATGTGGGCCTTGCGCAGGAAGTACATGCACAGACGGCTCTGGCCGATGCCGCCGCCGATGGTGTACGGCAGTTCGCAGTTCAGGATCGCTTTGTGGAACGGCAGTTCCATGCGCTCTTCCTGCCCTTCCGCGATCAGCTGGCTGCGCATGCTGTTCTCGTCGACACGGATGCCCATGGACGAGATCTCGAACGCTCTTCCGAGCACGTCGTTCCAAAGAATGATATCGCCGTTGAGTTCCCAGTCGTCGTAGTCCGCCGCACGGCCGTCGTGCTTTTCACCGGATTTCAGGCGGCCGCCGATCTTCTGGATGAAGACCGCCCGCTTTTCTTCGGTGATCGCGTCTTCTCTTTCCTTCGGCGTCTTGTCCGGATACATATCCTCCAGTTCCTGTGTCGTCACGAAGAAAATCTCATTGGGAAGATCGGTGCGGATCTCCGAATAGTGGCGGTTGACGAAATCATTGAGGTTCTTAAGAGACAGATAGATGCGCTCGACCGTCGCCTTGAGATACGCCTCTGTACGCTCTTCCTTCTTGATCGCCTTCTCCCAGTCCCACTGGTCGACGTAGATCGAATGCAGGTTGTCGAGTTCCTCGTCGCGGCGGATGGCGTTCATATCGGTGTAAATACCGTGCCCCGGACGGATCCCGTAGCGGCCGATCGCCATGCGCTTCCATTTGGCCAGCGACTGTACGACTTCCGCCTTATGCTCTTCCATATCAAGAATCGTAAAATCGACCGTTCTTTCCACGCCGTTCAGGTTGTCGTTCAGACCGCTCTCGGGCAGTACGACCAGCGGAGCGCTGACACGGCGCAGGTTCAGGCCGTAAGCGATTTCCTGCTGAAAATAATCCTTGATCTTTTTGATCGCGCGCTGCGATTCCATGTAATCAAGAATCGGCGAGTAGTCTTCGGGGATGAATACTTTTGACATGGGGATTTCCTTTCTGTGACTGACTTCACTTTCTTTCTAATTCACAATAACTATTTATCGTCACGCTGAGCAGCTTCGTCGCAGCCCTCCCACTTGGAGAATCTGCAGCCGCAGTAGTTCTGCCGGTAAAGGCCGTACTTCTTTGACAGTTCGATGCTGCGCTTGAAGCCGTCCTTTTTCTTGAAGTTGGCATCCAGATAACTGATGCCGTACTGCGCGCCGAGCCGCTTGCCGATCGCGCTGATCGTCGCATAGTCCTTGTGCGGACTGACCGTCAGTGTCGTACCGAACACATCGTAATGCAGCAGGCTCGCCGTCTCGGCGGTCTTCTGCAGGCGCATGATGAAACAGACCCCGCATCTGGCCCCGCCTTCAGGCTCCTCCTCCAGTCCTTTGACCGCCGCAAGGAAACGCTCCGGATCATACGGTGCCTCCATAAAGGATACCCTGCCGGCCGTGCCGGGTTCCGCATTGAACTTCTGCAGAAATTCCATCTGCGCGGCCTTGCGCCGCTCGTACTCCGCCGGGTCATCGATGTTCGGGTTGTAGTAATAGACCGTGATATCGTAATCGCCGAGGAGACGCTCGATACAGGCTGTGCTGCAGGGCCCGCAGCAACTGTGCAGCAGGAGATGCGGCTTTGCGAGCTGTGTCTCTCTGTCAGACGGTGCAAGAAACAGATCATCCCGCTCCGCAGCGCCGTTTTCCAGTATGCAAGCGCCGCCAGGCGCAGTCTTTGTACCGTCTTTTTTATCCTGCATGGAAGTCCGTTCCTCTTCACAACAACTGCGGAATATTATACCATAGATGCATGGAAAACACTACCCGGATCAACATGATCGGGCCCTGGCTCGAGGCGCATTTCGGAGGCAAAGTCGTCAAGCTCCCGCTCGACGGCGGCTTTACTTGCCCAAACCGCGACGGGACCTGCGGAACGGGCGGCTGCATCTTCTGTTCTCCGGCCGGTTCCGGAGAATCCGCTGTCCCCATCACAGAAGACACCGCAGCGTCTCACAAGCGTATTTCTCAGAAAATCGGAACCTTGCAGGAGAAGTGGCCGGAAGCGCAGCGATTCCTCGCCTACTTTCAGAATTATACATCCACCTATGCGCCGGCAGAACGGCTCCGCACGCTTTACGGGGCCGCCCTTTCCCATCAAGGCATCGCCGGGCTGGCCGTTGCGACGCGCCCCGACTGCCTGCCGGCGGAGGTGCTGGATCTGCTGTCCGAACTCAACGAGAGAACCTTCCTCTGGGTCGAGCTCGGGCTGCAGACCATCCACAGCGATACGATCAACCGCGGCTACCCGCTCGCAGTCTACGACCGGGCTGTACAGGTGCTCGAAGAACGCGGGATCCGCACTGTGACCCATCTGCTGTTCGGACTGCCCGGCGAATCGCGACGGGACATGCTCGACTCCGTGCGGTATGTCTGCCGCAGAGGTCTCTTCGGGCTCAAATTCCATATGCTCAATGTCGTCAGGGGCTCCGCGCTTGCGGAAACGATGCCTGACTATCTGCCCTTCCGGTCGCCGGAGGACTACGTGGATCTCGTCGTGGACGCGCTCAAACTCGTGCCGCCGGAGATGACCATCCACCGGCTGACCGGCGACGTCCCCTACGGCGCACTCATCAGTCCGCCCTGGGCATATCAGAAACGAACCGTCACCAATGCCATCCTGCACGAACTTAAGGCGCGTGACATCTGGCAGGGCATGGACCGGGAGACTCCGTAGACACACAAAAACCGGGAAACAGGTCCCGGTTTTTTGATCTCTCCATCGCTCACGCTTTCTCCGGGCCGGTCCGCCCGTCATTGTAGTGCTTTCTGCACAGCGGGATATACATATCCATCCCGCCGACCGCGATCTGCGGACCCTCTTTGACGAACTTGCCGTCCACGATGCGCGCGACCATTGTCGCCTTGCGGCCGCACCAGCAGATCGTCTTGATCTCCTCGATCTTGTCCGCATAGACCAGCAGGTAGTAAGAGCCTTCAAACAGCTCGTTGCGGAAGTCGTTCTTAAGGCCGTACGCCATGACCGGCACGTCGCAGCTGTCCACGATCTCTGTCATCTCGAGGATGTGATGCTTTTTGAGGAACTGGCACTCGTCGACGAGTACGCAGTCCACCGGATGGCGTTCATTTTCCTCCAGGAAGAGTTCGAGGATATTGGTGTCCTCATCCACGGGGATCGCTTCCCGCTCGAGGCCGACTCTGGATGTGATGACGCCCACCCCGTTGCGGTCATCGACCGACGGTGTCAGACAAAGGACGCGCTTGCCCCGTTCCTCGTAGTTGTATGCCACCTTGAGAAGCTCGATCGACTTCCCGGCATTCATCGTACTGTATTTATAGAATAGCTGTGCCATGGTTTCTCCTTGCGACGGAAAACAAAATAACCCCACGAGCATTGCTGGCGTGAGGCTACTTTGGAAGTAAGTGGTGCTCAGACTCGGAATTGAACCAAGGACACGGGGATTTTCAGTCCCCTGCTCTACCAACTGAGCTATCTGAGCAAGTCATATTCAGTTTTAGCATATCCCACACCAACATGCAAGAGTTTTTTTGGTGGGCCATCAGGGATTTGAACCCGGGACCGACCGGTTATGAGCCGGGTGCTCTGACCGCTGAGCTAATGGCCCACATAGGCCGACCGTTTTTGCTTTGGTCGGAGTGACAGGATTTGAACCTGCGGCCCTCTGCTCCCAAAGCAGATGCGCTACCAAGCTGCGCCACACTCCGATGAAGAAGATTGGCAGGGGCAGTAGGACTTGAACCCACGGCACGCGGTTTTGGAGACCGCTGCTCTACCAACTGAGCTATACCCCTGCATCATTCGTCGGTACTGCAGCCAGTCAAACTGGATGTAGTATGGCGGAGAAGATGGGATTCGAACCCATGCGGCCCTTGCGAACCCTAACGATTTAGCAAACCGTCCTCTTCAGCCTCTTGAGTACTTCTCCAAATCTGATTGAGTTGGCGGAGAGAGTGGGATTCGAACCCACGGCCCCTTTCGGAGTCACCGGTTTTCAAGACCGGCTCCTTAAACCACTCGGACACCTCTCCGCACAAGGCCGTCCTCTGGCTTTCAATAAATGGTGACCCAACCGAGGCTCGAACTCGGGACACCTTGATTAAAAGTCAAGTGCTCTGCCTACTGAGCTATTGGGTCATGATCACGTTGCTCCAGGAGCAATATATGGCTGAGGTGGCAGGACTCGAACCTGCGAATGCCGGGATCAAAACCCGGTGCGTTAACCAACTTCGCCACACCCCATCACCGTCAAATTGGAAAAAATGGCGAGCCCACAGGGATTCGAACCCCGGACACACGGCTTAGAAGGCCGTTGCTCTATCCGACTGAGCTATGGACCCGCATTACGACACGTTCCTGCTCCGCAGCGGGAGTGTGAAGTCGTCATATTCGGTTGGAGCGGATGATGAGAATCGAACTCACGTCATCAGCTTGGAAGGCTGAGGTTCTACCATTGTACCACATCCGCATATTGATTGGGAGCAATTTTCATTGCTCCCAGAATTGTTGGAGCGGAAGACGAGATTCGAACTCGCGACCCTCGCCTTGGCAAGGCGATGCTCTACCCCTGAGCCACTTCCGCACATGTATTGGTGGAGGAGAGTGGATTCGAACCACTGTAGGCGTAGCCAACGGATTTACAGTCCGCCCCCTTTAGCCACTCGGGCACTCCTCCATATGTGATACCCTTTGCGGGGGATAGACTGATTTGGAGCTGGCAAAGGGACTCGAACCCCCGACCTGCTGATTACAAATCAGCTGCTCTACCAACTGAGCTATGCCAGCATATCGGCCTACCGAGAAAAAAATTGGCGATCCGAACGGGGCTCGAACCCGTGACCTCCAGCGTGACAGGCTGGCATTCTAACCAACTGAACTACCGGACCGTAATGTAACGCACTCGTTGGTGGGCGCTACAGGGCTCGAACCTGTGACCCCCTGCTTGTAAGGCAGGTGCTCTCCCAGCTGAGCTAAGCGCCCCGGTAGGTCATACCGACATACTCGGCACAGTTATGTATCTTAACGGAAAGTCACGCACATGTCAAGGGGTTTTTTACAGTTAAATAAACATTTATTTTTGCGCGGGATCGCACATGCGATCCGGCACCCCGGCTGTCAGCCGCGGCAAACATTTCATTTCCCGTTATCCGACAAAACAAACTGTTTCTTTGATCCTAAGATCCCCTTTCGTGATGCCGCGCAGGCGCTCCAAAAGATCCTCCTCCCGCTCCTTGTCCGTGGCGATCACCATTGTCACGTCCGCTGCGAACTGCTTGTCCTCGCAGCAATGCGCCCCCTCCTCCAGCAGGCGTTCGATCAGCGCCAGATGCGGGTACGCAAAGGAGACGGTCAGCCTGACCATTTCACGGGCTTCACGGATGCCCGCCGCTTCCACCGCCTGTTTGGCGGAACCGGTGTAAGCCCGCACCAGACCGCCGGTGCCGAGTTTGATACCGCCGAAATACCGGGTCACGACGAGCACCACATTGGTCAGCCCCTCCTTGACGAGATACTGGACCATCGGCGCGCCGGACGTGCCCTGCGGTTCGCCGTCGTCGCTCGCCCACTGGACCTGCATATTGTCACCGATCACCATCGCCGGCACGTTGTGCGTCGCGTCTTTATACTGTTCGCGGACCGCGGCGAGAAATGCGTCCGCCTCCTCCCTGCTGCCGACCGGGCGCGCGTGCGCGATAAAGCGGGAACGTTCGACCACCTGCTCCACATGGACCTCTTTTGCAAGCGTTTTATAAAGTATCATACGCCGCCACCCGCTCATAATCCTTTCCGTCCAGTTCCACTGTAACAGCCGTTCCTTCGGACGTGTGTTCCATGGTCCTGACCACTCCTTTATCACAGACGTAGGACAGCACATCGCCGCGCGTGTACGGGATCAGGAGCGTCACCGTCCGCCGGTCCCCGTAGAGCGTCGCCAGGATCGCTGCCAGAAGTTCCTCCGCCCCGTCCCCTGTTTTCGCGGAGAGCAGGATGCCCGGTCTTGCCGGCAGGAACGGTTCGCCGTCCGGTCCGCAGCCGTCTGTCAGAAGATCCGACTTGTTGTAGGCGATGATCATATCCTTGCTGCCGGCGCCGATCTCACGCAGTACCTGCTCGGTGACATCCATAAAGTGTTCCATCTCCGGCACGGAAACATCGACCACATGCAGCAGCAGATCCGCTTCCGCCGCCTCTTCCAGCGTCGCCCGGAAAGCCTTGATCAGTTCGTGCGGCAGTTTGCTGACGAACCCGACGGTATCTGAAAGAATGAATCCGCGCCCTTTCTCCGGAGTGATACTGCGCTGCTCCGCATCGAGCGTCGCAAACAGCATGTCTTCGGAGAAGACCTCTTTTTCCTCTCTGCCCTCCAGCGACAGCAGGCGGTTCATGACCGCGGATTTGCCAGCGTTCGTATAGCCGACCAGCGCGACGGTCGGGATCTCGTTGCGGCGGCGCTGTTTGCGCTTGAGTGCAGCTGTCTTTTCGGCACGCGCAAGTTCCGCCCGGATGTCGTCGATCCGCGCCTGGATATGACGCCTGTCTGTCTCCAGTTTCTTTTCCCCCGGACCGCGGGTGCCGATCCCGCCGCCGAGCCTCGACAGCGACCTGCCAAAGCCGAGCAGCCGCGGCATCCGGTACCGGAGCTGCGCCAGTTCGACCTGCAGTTTGCCTTCCTTTGACACAGCGCGGCGGGCGAAGATATCGAGGATCAGAATGGTCCGGTCGATGACCCGCACACCGAGCGCTTCCTCGAGATTGCGGATCTGCGCACCGGTCAGTTCATCGTCGAAGATCACAGTATCCGCGACCCCGTTCGCGCACATCTGCGCAAGTTCCTCCACCTTGCCTTTGCCTATAAAGGTGGCCGGCCGGGGGCGTTCCATTTTCTGTATCACAAAACCGGCTGTTTCGCCGCCGGCTGCTTCCGCAAGCGCTTCCAGTTCATCGAGTGACCGCTGCGCATCCCCGCTGCCCAGATCTGCACCGACCAGGATCGCGGTGAACCGGTCTTCCTGTCTGACTTCGTTGTTCTCAGTGAAATCGATCATCTTATCCCATGTGAAATACCCCGAAACGCAACAACGCGGCGCTTCGGGGAAGGTCATCGCGGTATGGTCTGCTATTTGTCCAGCCCGAGCTGTTCAAAGAACTTTTCGTTGAGGACTTTGATATGCGTCCCCTTCATCCCCAGCGACTTCGACTCGATGACGCCGGCGCTCTCCAGCTTGCGGAGCGCATTGACGATGACGGAACGCGTGATGCGGGATCTGTCCGCGACTTTGCTGGCGATCAGGATGCCCTCGCTGCCGTCCAGTTCTTCAAAGATCTTATGGACCGCCTCGTGTTCGGAATACGACAGGGTGCTGATGGCCATGCGGACCACCTCTTCCTGACGGATCTCCTCTTCCTGCTCGAGTGTCTTGACGCGCTGGATCTCCAGCCCGACAACGGTCGCGCCGACTTCCGCAAGGACCAGATCCTCATCGGTATATTCCGGCTCATAACGGGCCAGAATGAGCGTGCCCCACCTTTTACCTCCGCCGAGGATCGGGATGAAGGTATGATACTTTTCCTTGGTATCCTCGTCGTCCTTGAAGATCTTCAGCAATTCTTCATGCTGCAGATTGGGGGTCGTCTCCTGCAGTTTCATGAGCTCCACCCCGTAGCTCTTCGGGAACGCGAATTCGCCTGTTGCCGGATCTTCAACAAGGGAACTGTCTTCCACAACGGAGAGATCGACGCCGAGCACTTTGCCGTTCACATCTACGATATAAACGTTGCTGTCCGTCAGCTCCCGCAGCACAATACAGATATCCGTGAAAGAGAAGGTCCCTTTCGGCGATTCCTGAAGCAGCCAATTCAATTTTCTGACTTTCGCCAACACATCCTGTTGCATGCTATTCTCCTTTAGTACAGGCGGGAAATACACATATTCCCCTCATTATGTTGCTTCGATTATATAGAAGAATCGCCCGTTCGGCAATGATATTTTTGATTTTTTTGAAAAGTTTCCTGTGTTTGTACAATTGATTGAATTTAAAATATAACAACAGTATCCGCAAAACCAAAAAGACCCGCTCCGCCTCACGGAGCAGGTCTTCTGTCGGTTTTTTCCGGGGATCCGCGGTCAGATGATGAACTTCTCCAGATCCTCTTCCTGGATCTTCTCAATAAATTTCTGCTTGACGTAGTCCTGGTCGATAACGATCTTCTCCTGCGAAGGATCCGGCAGGCTGAAGGAAATGTCTTCGAGCAGCTTTTCAAGGATCGTGTGGAGGCGTCTGGCTCCGATGTTCTCGGTCGTTTCATTCATCAGATATGCCATATGCGCGATCTCCGCGATCGCATCATCCGTGAATTCGATCTCTACGCCTTCTGTCTCCAGCAGCGCCTTGTGCTGCTTGGTGAGCGCGTTCTCAGGAACGGTGAGGATCTTCAGGAAAGTCTCCTCGTCCAGGTTCTGGAGTTCGACACGGATCGGGAAACGCCCCTGCAGTTCGGGGATCAGATCCGTCGGCTTCGCGGTATGGAACGCACCGGCGCCGATGAACAGGATATGGTCGGTCTTCACCGGACCGTGCTTGGTATTGACAACGCTGCCTTCTACGATCGGCAGGATGTCTCTCTGGACGCCTTCGCGGGAAACATCCGCACCGGACTTGAAGCCGCTGCCGGACGCGATCTTGTCGATCTCATCAATGAAGATGATACCGTTCTGTTCGGCGTTGTGCAGTGCATCTTCTTCGACCTGGTCCATGTCGATCAGGTTCTGCGCTTCCTCTTCCCGGAGGATCTTTCTGGCCTCGCGGACCGTCACCTTTTTACGCTTGGTCTTCTTGGGCATCATATCGCCGAAGATGTTGCCAATAGAGACCATGCCGCCTTCGCCGACATCCAGCTGGTTGCCCTTCGGCGCATCGGTGACTTCGATCTCGATGTACTGATCTTCCAGCTTGCCGTCGCGCAGCTGCTGGCGGACCTGTTCGCGCACCAGTGTGACGTCCTCGCCGTTCTGGCGGGCCGCTTCCTCTTCTTTGCGCGCCTGTTCTTCTTCGTAGAGCTGCTTCTGGGTCTTGTACCCGCCGCTGTTCATGATGAAGTCAAACGGGCTGCTCTGCTTATCCGCGGATTTCTTGGCGCCGCCTGGCACGATGGCCTCGAGGATCTTCTCTTCCGCGATCTCATCCGCTACAGCATACTTCTCTTCCAGACGGCTCTGTTTGGTGATGCGGATCGACGCTTCTACCAGATCGCGGACCATGCTGTCCACATCGCGGCCGACATAGCCGACCTCGGTGAACTTCGTTGCTTCGACCTTGACGAACGGTGCATCCATCAGTCTCGCGAGACGTCTTGCGATCTCCGTTTTACCGACACCGGTGGGCCCCATCATCAGGATGTTCTTCGGTGTGATCTCTTCCTGCATCTCCTCGGACAGGCGGCTCCGGCGATAGCGGTTGCGCAGCGCGATCGCCACCGACTTCTTGGCCTCATCCTGCCCGATGATGTATTTATCCAGTTCCTCCACGATCTCGCGGGGGGTCATTTCGTACAGTTTATTCGCCATTGCGCCCTCCTTACAGTTTTTCCACACTGATGTGGTCATTGGTGTAGACACAGATCGAAGACGCGATCCTGAGCGCTTCGCGGCAGATCTCCTCCGCGGACATCTCCGTATGATGATACAGCGCATTGGCCGCCGCATACGCGTAATTGCCGCCGCTGCCAATCGCGACGAAGTCCTCATCGGGTTCGATGACCTCGCCGTTGCCGGACAGGAGCAGCGTTGCGTCCTTGTCGGCGACGAGCATCAGCGCTTCCAGGTTCCTCATGCCGCGGTCCGAGCGCCACATCTGCGCCAGCGCGACCGCTGCGCGCTTGAGGTTGCCGCCGTGCTCCTCGAGTTTGGCTTCGAACTTCTCCCGCAGAGCGAATGCATCCGCGACCGAACCGGCAAACCCGACCAGCACAGAATTCTTGTAGATCTTGGTGACTTTCTTCGCGCCGGCCTTCATGATCGCGGTCTCCCCCATCGTCACCTGGCCATCGCCGGCGATGCAGACATCGTCTCCCCGCCGTACCGCAACGATCGTCGTTGCTCTGAATTGTACCATGATTCCCTCCTTTTACTCTTTATATCCGCACTCTTTGCTGGAGCATTCCAGCTTATCGGAGCCGGCACGCTGTTCGACCAGCATAGCGCCGCAATCCGGGCAGCGCTTGCCGGACGGTTTTTTCCAATACGACACGGTACAGTCCGGATACCCGCTGCAGCCGTAGAACACACGGCCTCTCGCGGAACGGCGCTGTACGAGCGGTTTGCCGCATTCCGGACAATCGACGCCGATCTCATTCACGATCGGTTTCGTATTCTTGCAGTCGGGGAATCCGCTGCAGGCAAGGAACTCACCGAACCTGCCGTGACGGATGACCATCGGCTTACCGCACAGTTCACAGATCTCATCGGTCGGGGTATCCTCCACGACCACCTTCTCGATCTTTTCGTCCGCAGTCCTGAGCGCTTCCGCAAACCCGCCGTAGAAACCGCGGATCACGCTCTTCCATTCGATGTCCTTGGTCTCCACATCGTCGAGGCGGTCCTCCATCCTGGCGGTGAAGTCGATGTCCACGATGTCTTTGAAGTACTCCGTCATCATGTCATTGACGGTCTCGCCAAGCTCCGTGGGAACGAGCGATTTCTTCTCGCGTTTGATGTACTTGCGGTCCGCCAGGGTACTGACGATCGGCGCATATGTGCTCGGACGCCCGATGTCCTTGTCTTCCAGTTCTTTGACCAGAGACGCTTCCGTATATCTGGCGGGCGGCTGCGTGAAGTACTGCTCCGCTTCTTCGCCTTTCGCGGTCAGTTTCCGGCCTTCGGTGAGCGGCGGCAGCCAGCCTTCCTCGTCCTCCCCCTTCGCTGCGTAGACCTTTGTAAACCCGTCGAAGAGCGTCCGCATTCCGGTGGCGCGCAGTGTGTAGATCCCATTCGCGATGTCCACCCCCTGCGATTCGTATTTCATGGGCGCCATCTGGCTCGCGGTAAAGCGGTTCCAGATCAGTCTGTACAGTTTGTACTGGTCGCTTGTCAGCGACTCTTTGACCGCCTCCGGTGCCAGGTCCGGCCGGCTGGGCCGGATCGCCTCATGGGCATCCTGCACTTCTTTCTTCTTATTCGTATATGTGTTGCTGTGCCAGTACGCGGCACCGTAACGTTCCGTGATATAAGCCTTGGCCGCCGTTCTGGCTTCCTCCGAAATGCGCACCGAGTCTGTACGGATGTATGTCAGAAGACCCATCACACCCTCGCCTTTGACATTGACGCCCTCGTAGAGCTGCTGGGCGATCTGCATGGTCTTCCGGGTATTGAAGTTCAATTTGTTCGCCGCGTCCTGCTGCAGGGTGCTCGTCGTAAAGGGTGCCTGCGGCCTGCGCTGCTTTGTCTTCGTTTCGATACGGCTGACCGTGTAATCGCCTTCCCGGAGCGCTGCCAGGATCTCGTCCGCCGTTTTCTGGTTGCGGATCTTGATCTTCTTGCCGTTTCTTAAGAGCAGTTTTGCGGTGAAGACACCGCCTTCCTCGAACGAGGCACTGATCGTCCAGTATTCCTCCGGCACAAACCCGCGGATCTCGTTCTCCCGGTCACAGATGATCCGGAGTGCGGCGGACTGTACACGCCCGGCGGACAGGCCGCGGCGGATCTTTCTCCAGAGCAGCGGGCTGATCTGATAGCCGACCAGACGGTCGAGCACACGTCTTGCCTGCTGGGCGTCGACGAGTTTCATATTCAGAACGCGCGGCTTCTTGATCGCCTCTTTGACCGCATTCTTTGTGATCTCATTGAACTCGATGCGGCACGGTGTCGCGGCATCGATGCCGAGCAGATATGCCAGATGCCAGGAGATCGCTTCCCCTTCGCGGTCCGGGTCGGTCGCCAGGTACACTTTGGACGCGGCAGAGGCCTCCTTCTTCAGTTCGCGGATGATCGCCCCCTTGCCGCGGATATTGATATAGTTCGGTTCGAAATCGTCCTCCAGATCGATCCCCAGTTTGCTTTTCGGCAGATCGCGCACATGGCCGACGGATGCCACCACTTTATACCTGCTGCCAAGGTACCGGCTGATCGTCTTCGCTTTGGACGGTGATTCCACGATCACCAGTGTCCGTTTCGCGGCGTTCTTGCCTGTCTTGCCGGTCTTGCTTCCCGCTTTTGTCGTCATGTTTCCTCCGTACGAACAGGAAAGGAACGTCTCCTTTCCCTAGCTTTCTACATTATAAAACAGAATTATACACGTATTTTTTCAATTTGCAACAATTTATACCGCAAGAAAGACACGCCCCAGTGCGGTCATGACCAGCCCTTTCATTTCAAGGATACTGACAAGCCCGTTGATTTTCCCCGCCGTGAGCCCGAGCCGCATCGCCAGCTGGTCGATCGTGACTTCCCCGCTTCTGCTGAGCAGATCGAGGATCCGCCGTTCCTCTTCCCCGACGGTGCCGGCATAGTCCTTCTCCCACAGTGCCGTCCGGTCCGCGTTCAGGTCGGCGAGAAGATCATCCACGGTTACCAGCGGTACAGCGCCGTCGCGGATCAGCATATTGACGCCCAGACTCGTGACCGCGTCGATGTTGCCGGGCACCCCGTAGACCGTCCGCCCCTGCTCATTCGCCAGCGCCGCGGTGATCAGCGAGCCGCTGTTCAGTCCCGCTTCGGCTACCACGACCGCCTCCGACAGACCGCTGATGATACGGTTGCGCTGCGGGAACGTGTACTTTGTGCCCCGCGTGCCCGGCGGGTATTCGCTCAATAGTAATCCCCGCTCAAGAATGTCTTTCTTAAGTTCCCTGTTTGCCGCCGGATACATCACGTCGAGTCCGTTCCCCAGGACCGCGATGGTCCTGCCGCCCGCATCGAGCGCCGCGCGGTGGCTGATCCCGTCTATCCCGATCGCCATCCCGCTGACGACCGTCAGGCCGCAGGCTGCAAGACGCGCGGCGATTTTCGCCGCGATCCGCCGGCCGTAAGCTGTGAACTTTCTGGACCCGACGACCGCCACACACCGGGTCGCAAGGAGCGACAGATCACCGGCGTAATACAGTTCCCGCGGCGGGTGGCTGATTTGTTTCAAAAGCGGCGGATAGGCAGGATCTTCCTGCCTGAGCAGTCCGATTTCCATAGTATGACTCCCTTCTCATTCAATAAACGCTTTCTTCCTCCTTCGGACGGTATTGCAGCGCCTCCGCGATCTGCGCAGTGCCGACCGTCTCCTTGCCGTCGATATCCGCGATGGTCCTCGCGACGCGGAGCGTTTTGTGGAAAGTCCGCATAGACAGTCCCAGTTTTGTCCCCGCCTCCTGCAGGAACCGCTCCGCATCCGTTTCCATGCGGCAATACCCGTTAAGCGCGGCGGCGGGGATCTGTGAATTGAACAGGATCTCCGTTCCGCAAAAGCGGACCTCCTGAGCCTGCCGCGCCCGCATGACGAGCGAGCGCATCTCTTCAGAGGTCATCCCCGTTTTCTCTTTGCCGTAGGCGACCCGCGGGATCGTAAGATGCAGATCGATCCGCTCCATGAACGGCCCTGACAGTCTGCTCCGGTAACGGCGCAGTTCCTGCGGCGTGCACGTACAGGCTTTCAGCGGATCGCCCAGATGCCCGCACCGGCATGGATTGGATGCCGCTATAAGGATCACCTTCCCGGGGAATGTCACCGCGCCGCCCGACCGGACGATCGTCACCTTGTCCTCCTCCAGAGGCTGCCGCAGACTGTCCAGCAGATCCTGCCCGAATTCTCCCAGTTCATCCAGAAAGAGAACCCCGTAATGCGCAAGCGAGAACTCCCCCGGCCTCGGCACCGCCCCGCCTCCGAGGAGCGCCTGCCGGGTGATCGAATGGTGCGGACTGCGGAACGGCCGCTGTTCGATCCATGGCAGGTCTTCACCAAGCAGACCTGCTACCGAGTAGATCTTGGTCACCTCCATCTGCTCCTGCCGGCTGAGCGGCGGGAGGATCGACGTCATCCGTGCCGCCATCATACTCTTACCGCAGCCCGGGCTTCCCACCATGAGCATACCGTGCGCCCCGCTCGCCGCGATGACAAAAGCGCGTTTCGCCGCGTCCTGACCTGCCACATCGCCGAAATCAAGGCCGGCGGAGCGCTGCACCGCATGCGGCCTTACGGCATTGTTCCGCTGCGGTGCGGGCAGCCGTCCGCTGATCACATCCAGTACCTGCCGCAGCGAACCGCAGGGGTGGATCGTGATATCATCCACCAGAGAGACCTCCTCCGCGTTGGCAGCCGGGACGACCACCCGCCGGATCCCTTTTTCCCTTGCGCCAAGTACGAGCGGCAGCGCGCCGCGGATCCCCAGCAGCCGTCCGTCAAAGGACAGTTCCCCGAAAAAAGCGGTGTCCGCCCAGCTGCCCAGGCAAACGCTGCCGGAAGCCGCTGTGATACCAAGCGCGATCGGCAGATCGAAATGTGTCCCCTCTTTCCTTGTCCCTGCAGGCGCGAGATTGACCGCGATTTTACGCGGCGGGTATTCTACCCCGGAGTTGCGCATCGCGGACTGGATCCTGAGCTGCGCCTCACGGATCGCCGTTCCCGCCAGACCGACGATGTGATAACCGGGCAGACCGCGCAGGATATCGACTTCAACATGAACCAGGTCCCCGGACAGTCCTGTCAGAGAACCGCTGAGCACCCGGATCAGCATTCCGCTACCCCCTTCAGATGATCGAGCAGGACTTCAACGACATCAAAGCGGACCGGTGTATCGTAGATCCTGTGCATATGCATATAGCAGCAAGCCGCCCTGCGCATGTGGACTTGCTTGCTCCTGTCCACAGCCTCCGCCGGCCAACCGAACGCGTCACCCGTCCTGGTCTTTACTTCTGTGAATACCAACGTCCCGCCGCGGCAGGCGATGATGTCGATCTCTCCCGCCTTGCAGCGGAAATTCCGCTCAATGATCGCATAGCCGTTCCTTTTGAGCCAGTCGGCGGCGACCTGTTCACCAAAACTGCCGATCTCTTTTCTCGTCATAGTCATTCCTTTCTTCCTTGTTCCTTCTTTTCGAATTTTCCATTTTTTACCTTTTCAACGGGATGATACATCGTTTTCCATATTTTGTCAATCAAATGCAGGCGTTTCTTTTTCAAATACAAAAAAAGACGGTCCATGCCGTCTTTTCGATCACTCTTGCATTCCGGTCCTGCTGCGGCGGCAGTGCCTCAGTGATTCCCGAGCACAAACCGCTCGACCGCTTCCGCTACGCCGTCGTCCGCATTGGAAGGCGCCACGTAAAGCGCTTCCGCCTTGACTTCCGGCTCGGCATTGCCCACCGCTACCGGCAGCGCGGCAAGCCTCATCATCGTCAGATCGTTCGGGCTGTCGCCGCAGGCCATCAGCCCCTCTTTCGTCACGCCGACCAGTTCCATGAGCCAGCGCAGCGCATTGCCTTTATCCGTGTTTTCCCCCTCCAGTTCCCAGTTATAAGAGAACGAATTCGTGAACGTCGTCCCGGGGACAGCGGACAGCGGTCCTTTCATCGCCTGCCGGTGCGATTCGTCCGCGAAAACGACACTGATATTTTCGACATTACCGGCATGCGCCCGCGCAAAAGCCAGCACGTCATCGACCGGTTTGCGTGTTGTGAGAATGTACTCCACGCTGCGGTTGAGCGTGTTTTTCCCCTTCACATCCTCATAGACGGCACGGTCCACATAGGCATGGCCGTCGATGAACACCTCCGTTGAATAAATGTAGGTCTTGCGGTGCGATTCCAGGACGTCCATGACCTTGTGAAGCGCCGCAGGCGACAGGCAGTCGCTGTAGATGAACCGGTCCTCCGAAAGGTCGCTGATCTTTGCGCCGTTGGAGGTGATCACATAGCGCAGCCCTTCGACATCGAAGATATCCGCGGGCAGGGACATAAAACACCGCCCCGTCGCGACGACCACTTCGACCCCCTGGCGGAGTGCCGCTTCGAGGGCTTCTCTTGTCCGCGGAGCAAGATGCCCGCCCGGTGCCAGTGTCGTATTGTCAAGATCCAGTGCGATCATACGGATGCTCATATCGTGGTTTTTCATGGTGTCTCTTTCCCTGTCTGACTGCCTTGCTGCTCCCATCCCGTTCCGGCCCGGGCCGGACAGCGGAAAGGGTTGAAAAAACAATAGATAGTGTTAGAATATTGGATGGCATATCGAAAATCAAGCCCCAAAAGATGGGGCTAATATATAGAAGGACGGTAAAACGATGAAAGTAGCGATCGTCGGGGCGGGCAAACTGGGCCTCAAGGTAGCGTATGCGCTCCTTGGCGGCGACCATTCCATTACCCTGATCGACAAAAATGAAGAAACGCTGCAGAAGATCTCCGCGCAGATGGATGTCATGACCATTGCAGCCAACGGCAAGGATATGAAAGTTCTCAAGAGCATTCATATCTCAACGTTTGATTATCTGCTGGCCGCGACGGACCGCGATGAGAAGAACATCGTCATCGCCTCCTTCGCGAAAAAGCTCGGCTGCAGCAAGGTCATCGCCCGCGTCCGCGACCCGGAGCATGTCAACCAGTACGACTTCATCCGCGACACGATGGATATCGACTATCTGGTCAATCCCGACATGTCCGTCACACAGGAGATCTACAAATATATCGTTGAAAAATACACCCTCAGCAACGGCATCTTCGCGACCGGCAAAGCGGCGATCCTCGAGTTCCGCGCCAACCGCCTGCCGGGGCTGATCGGCAACCAGATCAAAGAAGTCCGCAAGATCCTGCCGCACATGATCGTCGGCGCGATCTCCCGCAACGGCAAGATCACCATCCCCCACGGGGACACCATGATCGAGGAGAAGGACGCCATCTACATCATGGGGGAAAAGAATGCCATCGTAGAGCTCGATAAAAAGGTCCACGAAAAAGGCAAATACACCGATCTGCAGAAAGTCATGATCATCGGCGGCGGCAAGACAGGCTTCTTCCTGTCGCAGAAACTGGCCGAATCCGGGCTCTCCGTCAAGGTCATCGAACGCAGCAAGGAACGCTGCTACTACATTGCCGAACACCTGGAGAACGTCATGGTCCTCCACGGCGACGGCACCGACATTTCCCTGCTTGAAGAAGAAAACATCGATGAAATGGAGGCTTTCGTCACCTGCACCGGTTTTGACGAGGACAACCTGCTCCTCGCTCTGATGGCCAAACGGCGCGGCATCGAAGACGTTATCGCCAAGGTCAGCCGCGGCATTTACACCGATCTGGTCTCCAATATGGGTGTCGATATGGCACTCAATCCTCTGGACATCTCCGTCGGCAACATCATGCGCCTGATCCAGGGTTCCAAGAAGATCATCTCCTCCCAGCTCATCAACGGTCAGGCGGAGATCATCGAGATCGTCATCACCGAGCAGATGCGCCATCTGGTGAACAAAGCGATCAAAGACCTTAAACTGCCGCCGGACGTCCTTATCGGACCGATCCACCGGGGGTCCGAACTCATCATCCCCGACGGCAATTTCGTACTTCACGCGGATGACCGCGTTATTATCCTCAGTATGCTGACCGAAGTTCCCGCACTGGAACGCATGATGCGCACCACCGGGAAGATCGATTTTCTGAGGTAACAGGTCATGGATCTGAATTATCGTGCTGTTTTCCGCGTCCTTGGAGATCTGATGATGATCATCGGCGCGCTCATGGTCCTTCCGTTTTTCGTAGCTCTCTGCTACGAGGAGATCCTGTGCGCGCGGGTGTTTCTTGGCGTCGGCATGTGCACGATCTGCCTGGGGATCATCATGGCTTACTCATCCAAAGGCTCGCCCCTTGCCATGCGCATGAGAGACGGGTTTCTTCTGGTTGCCGTTTCCTGGTTCCTGATCACAGCGATCTCCGCGCTCCCCTTCATGTGGAGCGGCGCGATCCCGCACTTTTCGGATGCGTTCTTTGAGTCCTGCTCCGGCTACACGACGACCGGTGCCACGATCCTTCCGGACATTGAGTCAATGCCCCGCTCGATCCTGTTCTGGCGGTCGTTCTCCCACTGGATCGGCGGCATGGGCATCCTGGTCTTCACGATCGCTCTGCTGCCGGAGATGGGCATCGGCGGGCAGAACATCGCTCGCGCCGAAACACCGGGACCGATCTTTTCAAAAGTCTCTGCCCGGATGTCTGATACCGCCCGCTACCTGTATCTCATGTACGGGGTCTATACCGTTACGGAAACGATCCTGCTGATGTTCGGCGGAATGGACCTTTATGAAGCGCTGATCCATACTTTCGGCACCGTGGGGACAGGCGGCTTTTCAATGTACAACGACAGCATCGCGCATTTTGACAGCCCCTACATCGAAGGTGTCATCACTGTCTTCATGCTCCTGTCCGGTGCAAGCTTCAGCCTGTTCTTCCTGCTGATCACGACCGGTACGAGGGCGTTTACAAGAGACTCGGAATTCAAACTGTACATGCTGATCTTCGCCGCTGCAACGGTATTGATCTCGCTCCGGATGATCCTGGCGCACAGCGTCACGGTCCTGTCCGCACTGCGCATCTCCTCGTTCCAGGTGGCATCCCTTCTGACCACGACCGGATACGCCACTTCCAACTACATCATGTGGCCGACGTTCTGTCAGATGATCCTGCTGCTGCTCTTCTTTATCGGAGGCTGCTCCGGCAGCACCAGCAGCGGTGTCAAGGTGATCCGCGTTCTCGTCCTGGCGAAGGCGCTGCGCTCCAACATCCGTTCCAAGCTGCATCCCAACGCGCTGTCGACGATCAGGGTAGACAAGCGGACGATCCCCACAGAAACGATCAGTACGATCGCTTCGTACCTGTTCCTGTACATCGGTGTAATGTTCCTGGTGGGCTGCGCACTGACCGTTCTGGACGGACTGAACATGGTCGACGGGCTGTCGACCGCCGCCTCATGTCTCGGCAACGTAGGTCCCGCTTTCGGCGAGATGGGTCCGACCGCCAACTACAGCGGTCTGACCGATATATCCAAGTATCTGTTATCCTTCACGATGATCACCGGCAGACTGGAACTGTACACCATCCTGCTCCTGTTCTCCCGGCGTTTCTGGAATCCGTACCGCTACTAAGCAGTCTCAAGGAGGAGCGATGGGCTTCAATCTGCGCATGATCGCGCGCGTCATCTCCATACTGCTGCTGATCACAGGCGCTTCGATGATCATCCCGCTTATTACCGCGGTGTATTTTCATGAATCGCCGATCTACTTGTCGATCGCAGTCGCCATGGCGGCTTCCCTCCTTCTGGGCGGCTGCGGGTATCTGCTGCTCTCGGACAGAAGAAAAGGCGCGGCACACCCCAAGAGAGGCCTCAAGACCAGAGACTGTTATCTGCTGGTGTTCCTGTCCTGGATCGCCTGTTCGCTGATCGGTGCGATCCCGTACTACCTCTCCGATCAGACGACTTCTTTCCTCAATGCGTTCTTCGAGTCCGTCTCCGGGTATACGACCACCGGTGCCTCCGTTCTGATCGATTCGTTCCTGTATAAAGGGCTTCTGATGTGGAAGGCGCTCACGCACTGGCTGGGCGGCATGGGCATCCTGGTCTTTATGATCATCCTGCTTCCCTCACTGGGCGTCGGCGGCCAGAAGCTTGCCACGACCGAGGCCCCCGGCCCGGATCTGACCAAACTGGCACCTCGTGTCCAGGACATCGCCAAACTCCTGTACTTTGTGTACCTGTCCCTTACCATTCTCGAGTTTGTGTTCCTGGTCGCAAGCCCGCGCATGAGTCCGTTCGAGGCGCTGATCAACACCATGGGCAGTATCTCGACGTCCGGCCTGTTCCTGCACCCGAACGGGATCGCATACTATCAGAGCCCCTATATCGAGATGGTCCTGTCGGTTTTCTCCCTGCTCTCCGCGACCAACTATGTCCTGTTCATATCGCTGATCAAGCGCGACTGGGAAAACCTGCACAAAAATCTGGAAATCAAAGTATACGGCACCGTGCTCGCGATCACAACGGCGGTCGTTTCCGCCAGCCTGATCCTTTCGCACACCTATCCGACTATAGAGGAATGCCTGCGGCACGCATTCTTCCAGGTCGTCGCCTTCATCACCACAACAGGTTACGTATTGGATGATTATGTACACTGGCCGCCGATCTGCGCCATGGTCTTCCTGTTCCTGCTGATCGTGGGCGGCTGCGGCTCTTCGACCGCCGGCGGATTGAAAATGGTGCGCTTTATCGTCGTGTTCAAGCTCGTCGTGCGCAGTTTTAAGAAACACGTGCATCCCAATCTTGTCTCCCCGATCAAAGCGGGCGGACAGATCATCTCAGTGCGCGCTACCAGCGCGATTACAACGTTCACAGTCCTTTACCTGGTGACCGCCCTCGGCAGCGCCCTGATCATCTCTCTCGACGGGATGGGACTCGAAGTCAGCATGACCTCCGCCCTGTCCCTGATGTCCACGACCGGGATCTATCTGGGATCCGTCGGTGCATACGGCACGTTCGTGCTGTTCTCGGCGCCGATCCGGCTCTTCATGACTTTCCTCATGATCATTGGCCGACTCGAGATGTACACCGTCTTCTTCCTGTTCTTCCCCTCGTTCTGGAATCCGGACAAAGCCGGCGTACGATAATGCACAAAAAAACAGGGCTTTCCATGCCCTGTTTTTTGATATGCAAAACAGTTTTTTCAGTACAGTTTTTTGTTGTTCATCCAGCCCCATCTGATCGGATAACCGTGTCCGTATCTGGCTGTGAAGGTCTCCAGTGAAATAATGGTTTTGCTGCGCTCGTTGCTGATAACCTTTCCGTATCCGATATATATGCCTATGTGACCTGCGTAGCCGCCGGTGGAACTGTATCTGGAAGCAACGATCATCCCCGGCTTAAGATCTGCTCTGTTGGAACTCGTGCAATACTTCCTGTAGTAATCGCTGGCGTACGACATCCGGCTGGCTCTCATCAGGCCGGACCGGTCAAAAACATTGCAGACCCAGGCTGCACACCAGCCGGAACCTGCAAACCGGGTAGTCCTTGCCGATTTCATCAACCTGTCCAGATTGCGGTTGCTTTTCCGGATCACATAATACTCTCCGGACCAATCGCCGTAATAGGTCTTGTTACCCGCTTTTTTGACGGTCCGCACTTTTGCGTAGTAGGTCGTATCCACCGTCAGCGACAGCACTCTGGTGCGCGCCGTCCGTGTCGTATAGTGCCAGGATCCGCCGGCCGTCCGGTATGCATACTGATAGTAGGCTCCCGCGCCGCCGCTGGCAGCCGCGGTCCTGTCCACCTGCAGCGTCAGTTCTCCGTAGAAGTTGTCTCTCTTGATCAGCTTGACTTTGGAAGGTTTGACGGTGAACGTCTTTTTGATCGTCCCGGTGTAGTTCCCTTTTCCGGTGATCGTTGCCGTATACTGGCCGACCTCGGTGCATCCCGGATCATACGTGATCTTAAAGTCTCTGCTCACGGCAAGCGCGGAAGGGATCCCCTCCGCATATACGGTCGCGCCGGGATGACGGTACACGCCCGCGCTGTAAACATACATCGTCGTAGACAGCTTCGCTGACTTAAGAGATGCTTTGTCGATGCTGATCGAAGAAACGCCTTCTGTCGTTCTGCCGTTCTCTTCAATGACGCGGTAGAACACTTCTGTTACGCCGGCATCCGTCCGTTCAGGAACATCCGGCGACCATTCCTCCTCTTCCGAGGTCCTGTACTCCGTCACCGCATCTTCGGGCACGCCTTCCAACAGCACGCTGTGAGGTGCACCGTCATAAACACCTGTATACGGTGTCGCTGTCACGACCGGAGCAGGCTCCGCCGGCTCATCGGCGGGTTCCGGATCCGCAGGCTCCTGCACGGCAGGGGCTTCCGTTTCCTCAGTGTCCTCTGCAAGCGGTTCTTCACTGACCACGGCCGGCTCGTCCTCCGCTTCCGCCGCATAGGCGGCTGCCCCCATGGCAGGCTGCAGCGCGAAGACCATCGTCACTGCGAGAACGACCGCAAGTATGAATCTGGAAAAAGAATGTTCTTTCATCGTATTCTCACCTCTGCGGCCATTGTAGCATGTCTCCTCCTTCCCTATCTGCAAGCAGGGAAACCTTCACAAAACCTTCACAAAACTAAAGCAAAAGTTGAAAATCGATTTCCCTGTCCTCCGGAGAGGCACCGGTCACGCGGATCCGCACCGGGTCGCCGAACTGCAGGAGCCTGCCGTGCCGTTCGCCGCGCAGACGCTTTTTTGTTTCCTCAAAGATGTAGTAATCATCTTCCAACGTACCGACCGGCACGAGCCCCTCAACGGTATTGGGGAGTTCCACATAAAAGCCGAACGATGTCACCCCGCTGATCACACCGTCATACTCCTCTCCGATATGACCGGCCATATACTCCGCCTTCTTCATCTTCTCTACTTCGCGTTCAAGTTCGATAGCCGTGCGTTCACAGCGGCTTGCCTGTTCCGCCGCAGCCGGTGCGAGACGCAGGAACCGCTGCATCTGCGAATCCTGTGCACGGTGCAGTGAGGCCTTGATCACCCGGTGGATGAACAAGTCGCAGTACCGGCGGATCGGAGATGTGAAATGGGTATAGTACGACAAGGCCAGGCCGAAATGCCCCAGGCAGGCGGTATCATACCGCGCTTTCTGCATCGACCGCAGAATAACAGCGGAGACAGCCGGACCGTACGGCCTGTCCTGCACTTTCTCAAGCAGCAGACTGAGACTTTTCGGTGTGACCTTGCTCCCGCCGGCACCCAGACCGAGCCCAAAGCCTGCGAGAAACCCGTCCAAAGCCATCAGGTCATCGATATCCGGCGTTTCATGGACGCGGTACAGGAATGGGGCTTTTCTTCTGCAAAAGTGCTCCGCGACCGTTTCATTAGCTTTGATCATGCACATCTCTATGATCCTGTTGGCAATGCGCCGTTCTGCCGGCTGGACATCCACACAGACACCATTCTCATCAATGATAAGATCCGCCTCCGGCAGATCGAAATCCATACTGCCGCGCCTTTCTGCCGCCCGCTGCAGAACGCCGCTAAGTGACTGCAGCAAGCGAAGATCCGGCAGGATCTTCTTATAGCGCTTCCCAAGACCGGGATCGTCGTTTTCAAGCAGATCGGAAACATCCGTATAGACGAGGCGTTCTGCAGAGCGGATGACGCTCTTGGTAAACTCATGCCGCAGGACACTGCCGCTGTCATCGATCTCCATGATACAGGACAGTGTGAGCCTGTCTTTGCCCGGCTTCAGGCTGCACAGATCGTTCGAGAGCGCTTCCGGCAGCATCGGGATCACCTGATCCGCCGGATAGATACTGTTACCGCGTTCAAAAGCCGCTTCGTCGAGCGCACTTCCCGGTCTGACATAATGCGAGACATCGGCGATGTGGACCCCCAGCAGGTAATGCCCATCCGCCGTCATCCTGCACGAGACGGCATCATCGAAATCCTTGCTGGCCGCTCCGTCGATCGTAAACACGGTCTCCTCCCGCAGATCGAGCCTGCCCGCGAGGTCCTGCTCCAGGATGCCGCGGCGGGCAGCTTCTTCCGCCTCTGCCAGTGCGGCGGCAGAAAACACGGTCGGAACGCCTTTTTGAACAACAAGCGCACGGATATCCCCGCCGCGTTCATTGCGCCCGGCAACGACCTCAGTGACCGCCCCTTCCGCGCAGTGTGTGCCGGACGGCCGCTGCAGGATCTCTACCAGGATCAGATCCCCGTCCCGCGCGCCGCCGGTGTGCTCCCTGCCGACGTAGATGTCCTCTCTGCGGGCTTTGTCGACAGGGATGGCAAAACCATAATCCGAGATCCTTTCAAACCGGCAGACAAGCGGATCGGCACATGGGGCGAGCACCTTGCGGATCACGCCTTCCGGTCCCTGCTTCGCGCCTCTTGCGCCGTTCCTGTGTGCACTGCCGGCGATCTCCGCCAGCACCAGATCACCGCTCATCGCACCGCCCATATTGCGCGGCGAAACAAAGACATCCTCACTGTCTTCCACGACGACAAACCCGAACCCGCGCCGGTTCTTGCGGAGGATCCCCTCGACGGTCACAGCGGGGCTTTTCCGGCTGCTGCGCCGTTCTTTTTTCCCCGGCCGCGACCGGCGGGCTCTGCCCGGACGGCGGGAAGTACCGTTCCCTCTGCTGTCTTTTCTGCTCGTTCTTTTTGCCATAGTTGTGATTCCTTAAAAAAGGGATGCTCTCCGTGACAGAGAGCATCCCGCGTTGTTTGCTTTGATAAAGCTCTGTATCTCCCGGTTTAGAGGAAGCCGTGGAACAGCGGTGCGAAGACCAGTGCCACGATCGTCATGAGCTTGATCAGGATGTTGATGGAAGGACCGGACGTATCTTTGAACGGATCGCCGACGGTGTCGCCAACGACAGTCGCCTTGTGGGTCTCACTGCCCTTGCCGCCGTAGTTACCTTCTTCAACGAACTTCTTGGCGTTGTCCCATGCACCGCCTGCATTCGCCATCATGATGGCGAGCAGAACGCCTGCAGCCAGAGCACCGGCGAGCATGCCGCCCAGCGCTTCCGGTCCGAGGATGAAGCCGACAGCCAGCGGAGCGATGATCGCGAGCAGGCCGGGGGCAATCATTTCTTTCAGAGCTGCACCGGTGGAGATGCTGACGCAGCCTGCATAGTCCGGCTTGCTGGTGCCGGCCAGGATGCCCGCATCCTCACGGAACTGACGGCGGACTTCTTCGATCATCTGGTTCGCCGCTTTACCAACAGAGTTCATCGTCATAGCGGAGAACAGGAACGGCAGCATAGCACCGATAAAGATACCGATGACGACCATGGGCTGCATGATGCTCAGTTCGTCGTTCGCGATACCGGTCGCAGTGACGTAGGAAGCGAACAGTGCCAGCGCTGTCAGAGCAGCGGAACCGATCGCAAAGCCTTTACCGATCGCTGCGGTGGTGTTACCGACAGCATCGAGTTTGTCAGTGATCTCACGGACATCTTCCGGAAGTTCGGACATCTCAGCGATACCGCCTGCATTGTCGGAAACCGGACCGTACGCATCGACAGCAACGGTCATACCGGTGGTGGACAGCATGCCGACTGCGGAGAGTGCGATACCATAGAGGCCTGCGAAGTGGAAGGCCAGATAGATACCGACGCAGATGAACAGGATCGGCCAGACAGTGGACTGCATACCGACGCCCATACCGCTGATGATGGTGGTTGCAGAACCGGTCTGGGACTGATCAGCGATCTTCTTAACATGTTTGTAATCGCCGGAAGTGTAAACTTCGGTGATCTTGCCGATGGCAACGCCGACGACCAGACCCGCGATGATCGCGATCGCCCAGTCGAAGCTGCCGACCATCGTCTTGCTCATGATGAGAACGGCGACGATGACGATCGCGCTGCTGATATAGGTACCCATGTTCAGAGCGTTCGCAGGGTTGCTGCCCTCTTTGCCTCTGACGAGCAGGATGCCGATGACGGAAGCGACCAGACCGATCGCAGCCATCAGGAGCGGGAACAGGATCGCAGTCCCCTCATCGATGATCGTGCCATCGTGAAGCGCAGCGATCGCCGCCAGTGTGATAGCGGAAATGATGGAGCCAACATAGGACTCATACAGGTCGGAACCCATGCCGGCAACGTCGCCGACATTGTCGCCTACGTTATCAGCGATAACGGCCGGGTTTCTCGGATCGTCTTCCGGGATGCCGGCTTCGACTTTACCGACCAGGTCAGCACCGACGTCAGCAGCCTTGGTGTAGATACCGCCGCCGACACGGCCGAACAGCGCCATCGAGGAAGCGCCGAGGGAGAAACCGGTGATGCACTGGACCAGTGTGGACAGGTCGCCGCCGGTCGCACCGACGATCGCTACGACTGCGATGCCGACACCGAGAAGACCAAGACCTGCAACGCACAGACCCATGACCGCGCCGCTTCTGAATGCAACAGCCAGCGCCTGGACCATGCCGCCCTTTTCAGCTGCAGCCGCTGTACGGACATTGCCCTTGGTCGCGACCTGCATACCGAAGAAACCAGCCAGAACGGACAGGAACGCACCGAATACGTACAGACCTGCCGTCAGCGGAGAGATCGTCAGGCAGATCAGAACTGCCAGAACGACAACGACGATGATCATGAAGCGGTATTCCTTGGTCAGGAATGCCATTGCGCCTTCATGGATATAACCGGAGATCTCCTTCATCCGGTCATTGCCCGCATCACGGCCTGTGATCCATTTGGTGAGCGCGAATGCAACGATCAGCGCGATCACAGCTGCGACAGGGGCCAGAACAGCAAGTGACATTTGCATGTTGTAAAACCTCCTTGCAAAGAAATAAAGAATTATTGCGACGTCCGGCGCAGGCAGAACTGTCTGCTGCGGACGCAAGTGACGGATCCGTCTATTTTTCCATGATCACGAGGACCAGAGAAAGAACAACGTAGAGGATCGCACAGACCGTCGCGGTCTTGCTCAGGATCCCTTCGTAGCCTCTTGCCTTCTTCTTACCGAAGAGCTGCTCCGCACCGCCGGCGATACTGCCGGAAAGACCGGCGCTGTTGCCTTCCTGCAGAAGGATCGTAGCGATGAGGACGACGCTGGCGACCGCCAGCAGCACCATCAGAACTGTATTCATGAGTATTCCTCCTAAAAGTGTCAAATTATCGCGATAAAATCGCGCTTATATATGTTAGCATAATCTAAAATCCAATACAAGAAAAAAGAGAGAAGAAACGCGATTTTTTTCTCCCCTCTTTCCTTGCAGTTTCAAGCTTTTACGCGGTGGCCCGGCAGACTGGCACCGCCCGCTACAGCATCTCTTCGATTCTCCGGTAGATGCTGTCTGCCAGCGGCAGCGCTTTTTCCAGGATCTCCCGTGCACGGGCTTCATACACGGCCGCCTTTTCTTTGTCTTTCAGGCTGCCGAGGTTGATCCGGACATTCAGCCAGGCGCCCAGCAGTCCCGCCCGGAGCATCAGCGCGGAAACGCCGAGATCGCTGGCCGCCGACTCATTGAATCCGCCGAGAAGACGTTCCGCCAGTCCGAGCGCCTCATGGCTCATCGCCATGATCGTGAGCGGCGATTCGATACAGGCGGCAAGCCCGTTCTGGATCGCTTCGCTGCGTGCAGTTTTCTCTTCCTCTGTTTCTTTCGGCATGGAAAAAGCTGCGCTGATCACATTGAATGCCTCGGTATCCCGGTCGACCGCCGCGGTCAGTTCGTCCTTCAGCCGGACCGCTCCGGCCTGCACCTCCTCCGCCAATGCCTGACAGTCTTCGTACTTTTTCTTTCCCAATGTCAGCGCGCCGACCATCGCGGTCAGCGCCGCTCCGAGTGCGCCTGCCAGCGCTGCAGCGGATCCGCCGCCCGGCGCCGGTGCGTCGGAAGCCATGACATCTGCAAATTCTTTCACACGTAACTCAACCAGCTGCATCGTTATCGTCCTTTCTGTTACTTCATATCGATCAGATGATACTCGATGACCTGCTCGTGGCAGTCGAAGTTCTCGATCTTCAGATAATACTCAGCACAGTCGATCAGCGCCTTCGCAGGCGTCATGCCGACGACCTCGCTGCCCAGGATGCGGACGCCGTAGCGGTCTGCCAGCGCGCGGATCATTTCAAACACATAATAGATCGGTGTTCCTTCACAGTTCACCATATTCATGGAGACCTGCGCGATATTGCGGTCCTCCAGTTTGACCCCGATGGCCTTGCAGTATTTGAATCCGCCGGACGATCCGCGGATCGCCTTTGCAATGGCGTTGGCGATCTCAATGTCGTCGGTGTCCAGATTAACGTTATAGGCCACGAGCGGCATACGTGCGCCGATCGCCATGATGCCGGCGGTCGGGTGGATCTTTCTCTCCCCGAAATCCGGTGCCCAGTCTTCTTCCAGCAGCTTCTGCGGCATGCCTTCGAACTGCCCTTTCCGGCAGGCGGCCAGATTGCGGCGTTCCGGCCTTGACGCAGAGTCCTCATACAGGAACGACGGGATCGCGAGTTCCTCCCAGACGCGTTTCGCAACGCGTTTGGAAAGCTCTACACACTCTTCCAGCGTGACATCCTTGCTCTGCGGCACGAACGGCATGACGTCCGTAGCGCCCATGCGGGGGTGCTGGCCCTTATGGAACCGCATATCGATCAGTTCCGCCGCCTTTTTCGTCAGCTGGAACGCAGCCTCCTCTACCCCTTCGACGCTGCCGAGCATGGTGAAAACAGCCCTGTTGTGATCGCCGTCGCTCTGTACATCGAACAACGTGCAGCCGGGCATCGCGTTGGCCAGATCCACAAGCGCCTGGAACTTCTCCGGATCCTGCTCTTTGCTCAAACTGAAATTAGGAATGCATTCTACGATTTTAGCCATTTTGATACTCCTTATACTAGTGTTTCCGCCGCCGCGGTCAGCTGCCGGACAGCAATGTCCCGTTGCGTATCTGCCGCCGCGGCAAGATACGTTCACAGACGGATTCTATCATCAATAAGCCGGTTTTTGTTACATTCCGTGAAACTTTTTTTACATTCCATGAAACTTTTTGTTTCACCCCGTGAAACATATTGCTCCCGATGTGGTAAAATCAAATCGTCAAATACATGCACAAACACGTTTGAATGAGGTGCGATTATGAACGAATACATGGACGCTATGACGATCAAGCTGGACTATGAACTGCCTTCGTATCCTGCCATGGATCCGCAGTACCGCAGAGCGCCGCGGCGCGAGTCCAAACTGAGCGAAGCGGATAAAGCACTGGCTATCAAAAATGCCCTCCGCTATATCCATCCGGATCACCACGAACAGATGGCTGCCGAATTTGCTCGGGAACTGGAGGAGCACGGCCGTATTTACGGCTACCGGTTCCGTCCGGAAGGAAAACTGTACGGCAAACCGATCGATGAATACAAAGGCGCCTGCATCGAAGGCAAAGCGATCCAGGTCATGATCGACAACAACCTGGACTTCGATGTCGCCCTCTATCCCTATGAGCTGACCACATACGGCGAAACCGGCCAGGTCTGCCAGAACTGGATGCAGTACCGCCTGATCAAAAAGTATCTGGAAGTCATGAAGAACGATCAGACGCTGGTCGTCATGTCCGGCCACCCGCTCGGGCTGTTCCACTCCCACAGACTGGCTCCGCGCGTCATCATCACCAACGGCCTCATGGTCGGTACATTCGATGACCAGGCCAACTTCAACCGCGTCGCAGCGTTGGGCGTTGCCAACTACGGCCAGATGACCGCCGGCGGCTGGATGTACATCGGACCGCAGGGCATCGTCCACGGCACTTTCAACACCCTGCTAAATGCAGGCCGCCTCAAGCTGGGCATCCCCAACGACGGCAACCTCGCAGGCAAGCTCTTCATCTCCGCCGGTCTTGGCGGCATGAGCGGTGCGCAGGGCAAGGCCGCCGAGATCGCAGGCGCTGCCTCGATCATCGCGGAAGTCGACGACTCCCGCATCGAAACCAGATACACACAGGGCTGGGTCTCCCACAGAACAGACTCTGCCGAAGAAGCGCTGGCCATTGCGCAGGAACACCGGAACACCGGCACCCCCTGCGCAGTCGCGTACCACGGCAACATCGTAGATCTGCTTGAGTACCTCTATGAGAAGGATGTCCACGTCGACCTGATGAGCGACCAGACTTCCTGCCACGTCCCCTACGACGGCGGCTACTGCCCGCAGGGCCTTACCTTCGAAGAGCGTACCGAAATGCTGGGCAGCGATCCCGAGCGATTCCATGAACTGGTCGACAAGACCCTGCAGCATCACTATGAGATGATCTGCAAGTTCCACGAAAAAGGCACCTACTTCTTCGACTACGGCAACAGCTTCCTGAAAGCTGTCTACGACACCGGTGTCAGAAGCATCTGCAAGAACGGCAAGAACGACCTCGACGGCTTTATCTTCCCATCCTACGTCGAAGATATCCTCGGTCCCTGCCTCTTCGACTACGGCTACGGTCCCTTCCGCTGGTGCTGCCTGTCCCGCGACCCCGAAGATCTGGACAAGACCGACGCCGCTGCTGCGGAATACATCCTTGCACACAACAGACGCTATCAGGACTATGACAACTACGTCTGGGTCCGCGATGCGAAGAAGAATAAACTGGTCGTCGGCACCCAGTGCCGCATCCTCTATCAGGACGCTCTCGGCCGCATGAACATCGCACTGAAGTTCAACGAGATGGTCAGAAACGGCGAGATCGGTCCGGTCATCCTCGGCCGCGACCATCACGACACCGGCGGCACCGACGCCCCGTTCCGCGAAACGTCCAATATCAAGGACGGCTCGAACCTCATGGCTGAGATGGCGACCCAGTGCTTCGCCGGCAACGCGGCGCGCGGCATGAGCTACATCGCCCTGCACAACGGCGGCGGCACTGGTATCGGCAACGCGGTCAACGGCGGCTTCGGCATGGTGCTGGATGGTTCCGAACGCGTCGATGACATCCTGAAGATGGCGATGCCGTGGGATACCATGGTCGGCGTTTCCCGCCGCAACTGGGCGCGCAACGAGCATGCGATGGAAGTCGCAGCCGAGTACAACAAGATGTATGAAGGCAGCGATCACATCACCCTGCCCTATGTCGCAGACGACGCACTGATCGAGAAAGCGCTGAAAGGCTGATCTAAAGGATATTGACAGATACAGGAGGACGACATGAACAGACTTCTGATTTATAACATCGGTCTGCTGGCGACCCCGCAGGGGACCGGCGCCAGAGCCGGACAGGCCCAAGGTGAGATCCTGCTGCAGAAAGATGCCTGGATCCTCGCGGAAGATGGCCTGATCAAAGAAACCGGCACCGGAGACAGCTGGAAGCGCCTGCCGCAGGAAGCGCTCGATGTGCTCGACGCGGACGGCAGACTCGTGACTCCCGGCCTTGTCGATGCGCATACACACCTCGTTTTCGGCGGCTGGCGGCAGAATGAACTTGGTCTCAAACTCCACGGCGCCACCTATCTGGATATCCTCGAGAGCGGCGGCGGCATCCTGTCGACCGTCCGTGCGACCAGAGAGGCAAGCGAAGAATCGCTCTTCCGGAAGGCCAGAGCAGCACTCGACGAAATGCTGGCTCTCGGCGTCACCAGCATGGAAGCCAAAAGCGGCTACGGTCTCGACCGCGAGACCGAGCTGAAACAACTCCGCGTGATCCGGCGGCTGGCACAGGAACACTGCATGGATGTACGCGCAACGTTCCTCGGCGCCCATGCCCTGCCCGCATCCTACAAAGAAAACCGGGAAGAGTATGTCCGGTTCATCTGCGAAGAGATGATTCCGGAAGTCGCTGCAGAAGGTCTCGCAGATTACTGCGATGTCTTCTGTGAAAAAGGCGTCTTCACCGCAGAAGAAAGCCGCCTCATCCTGGAGGCGGGCAAGAAGCACGGCCTTCTTCCGAAGATCCATGCGGATGAGATCGAAGCCATCGGCGGCAGCGAACTGACCAGAGATGTGAAAGCGGTCTCCGCGGAGCATCTGATCGTCTGCCGGCCCTCCGGCATCGAAGCCCTTGCAGCAGGCGGTACCATTGCCTGCCTGCTTCCGGCCACCTCGTTCTACCTCGGCGCGACGTACGCCCCTGCCAGAGAGATGATCGGAGCCGGTGTCCCGGTCGCAGCCGCAACGGACTTCAACCCCGGTTCATGTCCGAGCCTGAACATCCAGTTCGTCATGAACCTCGCCTGTCTGAAATACCGGCTCACCCCCGAAGAAATGCTTACAGCCGTCACACTCAATGCGGCAGCTGCGATCGGGCTGGCCGAAAAAACCGGCACCATCGAACCGGGCAAGCAGGCGGATCTGGTTATCTGGAATGCCCCGGACCTCGACTATCTGGGGTACCGCATGGGCAGCAACCTCGTCAAAACTGTCATCAAGAACGGAAGTATCGTTCATCAATAAGCGCATTCACTAGGAGGTCAAAGCATGAAGTACAATCCTTCCAATATTAAAGAAGTCATCCTCGACGGCCGCAGTCTGGTCTTTGAGGAGTTTATTGCGGCAAGCCGCTTCCATGCACCGGTGAAGATCGATCCGGAGGCGCTTGAGCGCATGCGCAAGTCCAGAGAACTGACGGAGAAGATCCAGAAGTCCGGCAAACCGACCTACGGCATCACGACCGGCTTTGGCGACTTCCAGAAGGTTGCTGTTCCGGAAGAGATGTCCAACCAGCTCTCCACCAACCTGATCCTCAGCCACTGCACAGCCTGCGGCGAACCGTACGACGATGAGATCGTCCGCGGCATCCTGCTGCTGCGCGTCAACAACCTGCTCGTCGGTTTCTCCGGCGTCCGCCCGCTGCTCGCTGAGATCATGGTCGAAATGCTCAACAAGAACGTCCTGCCGGTGATTCCTGAAAAAGGTTCGCTGGGATCCTCCGGCGACCTCGCTCCGCTGGCACACATGACGCTGCCCATTCTGGGCCTTGGCGAAGCCAAATACCAGGGCGAAGTCCTGCCCGGTGCCGAAGCGATGAAGCGCGCCGGCATCAGGACCGTCGATACGCTGGTCTGCAAAGAGGGCCTCGGCATGACCAACGGCACCTGTGCCATGACCGCCTGCGGCGCGCTGGCGCTGTATGACTCCATCTGCGCGGTGGAAATGGCAGATGTCATTGCATCCATGACCTTCGAAGGACTGACAGGTCTGCGCAACGCGTTCGACCACCGCATCCATGAAGCAAGAGGCCACAAGGGTCAGATCCTCGTGGCAGATAATATGCGCATGCTGCTGGAAGGCTCCGAGATCCTCGACAACTGCCAGCAGGACCGTGTACAGGACGCGTATGCGCTTCGCTGCATTCCGCAGATCCACGGTGCCGTCCGCGACGCGCTGCAGTTCGTCATCCACAAGGTGGACATCGAGATCAATGCTGTTACGGATAACCCGCTGATCTTCCCCGAGGATGAGGCTGTCATCTCCGGCGGCAACTTCCACGGTGAACCGATGGCGATCCCGTTCGATCTGCTGGGCATCGCCTGCTCTGAGATCGCCAATATCTCCGAGCGCCGCATCGAGCGCATGGTCAACCCGGCACTCTCCAACGGACTCACACCGTTCCTGACCACCGAGCCCGGCGTCAATTCCGGTTACATGATCGTCCAGTACGCGGCAGCTTCCATGGTTTCCGAGAACAAAGTGCTGGCCCATCCGGCATCCGTCGACTCGATCCCCTCTTCCGCCAACCAGGAAGACATCGTCTCCATGGGTACCACCGCTGCCAGAAAGGCACGCGACATCGTGCAGAACACCCTGTCTGTCCTCGCACTGGAGCTGCTGACTGCCTGCCAGGCCATTGACATCCGTAAGCGTCTGAACACGCACGGACAGAAACTCAGCCCGTTCCATCAGCACGTCTACAACATGATCAGAAGAGAAGTGCCCTTCTATGAAGTGGACCGCGAGATCTGGCCTGACATCCGCAAAGCGGAGGCGTTCATCCGCCGCAAGGACCTGCTCGACCTGATCGACGAATACATGCCGGAGATGCTCGACAACAATGCCTGGGAGCAGTTCCGGGACGAATCCGGCAAACGCAGCGCAGAATAAACCCGCATGCCCCGCTGAAAAGACCGGAGAAAGCAAAGCAATCAAAAGGAGCGATTCCATATCACCGGAATCGCTCCTTTTTCTATTATCTGATACTGTTCCTGCCCTGATGCGCTGCTCTACTTTTTCAGGTTGTAGAATGCGTCTCTGCCGGCATAGACCGCGACATCGCCCAGCATCTCTTCGATACGGAGCAGCTGGTTGTACTTCGCGATACGGTCGGTTCTGGAAAGCGAGCCGGTCTTGATCTGTCCGGCGTTCATGCCGACGACGATATCCGCGATCGTGGTGTCCTCGGTCTCGCCGCTGCGGTGGGAAACGACCGCCGTGTAGCCGGCCTTCTTTGCCATTTCAATCGCGTCGAAGGTCTCGGTCAGGGTGCCGATTTGGTTGACCTTGATCAGGATGGAGTTCGCCAGTCCCTTCTCGATGCCTTCCTTAAGACGCACGGTGTTGGTGACGAAGAAGTCGTCGCCGACCAGCTGGACCTTCTCGCCCAGTCTGTCGGTCAGGATCTTCCAGCCGTCCCAGTCGTCTTCCGCGACGCCGTCCTCGATGGAGATGATCGGATACTTGCCGACCAGCATCTCCCAGTAATCGACCATTTCTTCAGCCGTCTTCTTCACGCCTTCGCTGGCCAGGTCATACAGGTTTTCTTCGGCGTTGTAGAACTCGCTTGCAGCCGCGTCCATCGCGATGCAGATGTCCTTGCCGGGTTCATAGCCGGCTTTCTCGATCGCTTCGACGATGACCTGCAGCGCTTCTTCATTGCTGCCGAGGTCCGGTGCAAAGCCGCCCTCATCACCGACTGCGGTGTTCATGCCCTTTGCTTTCAGGACTGCCTTCAGGTTGTGGAAGGTCTCCGCCCCCATGCGCAGCGCTTCGCGGAAGGAAGGCGCGCCGACCGGCATGATCATGAATTCCTGGATGTCAACGGTGTTGTCGGCATGGCTGCCGCCGTTGAGGATGTTCATCATCGGAGTCGGGAGGATCTTACCGTTGACGCCGCCCAGATACTGGAACAGCGGGAGGCCCAGGCTGTCCGCCGCTGCCGCTGCGGTCGCCATGCTGACACCAAGGATCGCATTCGCACCGAGCTTGCCCTTGTTGGGGGTGCCGTCCAGTTCGATCAGTGCCTTGTCAAGGCCGGGCTGGTCGAACGGATCCATGCCGACAACTTCTTCGGCGATGACTTCGTTGACATTTTCAACCGCTGTCAGCGTACCTTTGCCGAGGTATCTCTCCTTGTCGCCGTCGCGCAGTTCGACTGCCTCGTGCACACCTGTGGAAGCGCCGGAGGGAACGATCGCACGTCCCATGGAACCGTCGCTCAGATAGACTTCTACTTCCACGGTCGGATTGCCGCGGCTGTCGAGTACTTCTCTTCCGACTACATCATCGATATAAAGCATAATGGTATCCTCCTTCTTATCAACGGGCGCTGCCCGCATTCAGCGATTCTCAGAAATCAATAATCTGCATGAACTCATCCGCCTTCAGGCTCGAGCCGCCGATCAGGCCGCCGTCGATTTCTTCCATTGCCATGAGTTCCGTTGCATTGGCAGGCTTCATGCTGCCGCCGTACTGGATCGTCAGTTCACAGGCGGCATCATCATCGTACAGTTCAGAGACAACTTCGCGGATATAGCCGCACATCTCGTTGGCCTGTTCCGGTGTCGCTGTACGGCCGGTGCCGATCGCCCAGACCGGTTCGTACGCGACGACGAGTTTTCTCACGTCATCTGCTGCGATCCCGGCAAGGTCAGCGCGGATCTGCCCGCCGACCACTTCCTTCTCCCTGCCGGCGTCGCGCTCCTCGAGCACTTCTCCGACACAGAGGATCGGCACGATCGGTCCCTCAAAAAGTTTCTTGAGCTTTTTGTTGACCGTCTCGTCGGTCTCCGCAAAGTACTGCCGTCTCTCGGAATGGCCGATGATGCAGTAGTCCACGCCGATGTCCTCGAGCATCTTCACCGAAACCTCCCCGGTGAACGCTCCCTGGTCCTCAAAGTGCGCATTCTGCGCGCCGACTTTGATGTCGGTGCCGGCAAAGGCTTCTTTGAGAATCGCCAGATGGACGAACGGGGCGCAGATGGCGGTCTTCACGTCCGTGTCCTTGTAGAGGGCCTTGAACTCTTCCGCAAATGCCCTCGCTTCCGCTGCCGTCTTATGCATCTTCCAGTTGCCTGCAATGAACGGTATTCTCATTTATTTATCCTCCAATACTTCTACACCCGGCAGCTTTTTCCCCTCGAGGAATTCGAGGCTTGCCCCGCCGCCGGTAGAGATATGGGTCATCTGATCCGCAAAGCCGAACTGTTCCACAGCTGCCGCGCTGTCGCCGCCGCCGATCACGGTCACGCCGGGGCAGTCCGCAACAGCCTGTGCGACCTGCTTTGTACCTTCCGCAAAGTTCTCCATTTCGAACACGCCCATGGGGCCGTTCCAGACGACTGTTCCGGCTTCCCGGATGACTTTGCCGAATGCCTCAATGCTCTTCGGACCGATGTCCATCCCCATCATGTCTGCAGGAATCGCATCGCGGTCGACGGTGCATGTTTTCGCATCGTTGCTGAATTCATCCGCACAGACAGTGTCCAGGGGCAGCATCAGGCTGACACCGCTCTCCTTCGCCTGTTCCATCAGTCTGGCGGCGAGTTCGATGCCCGCTTCATCCAGAATGGATTTGCCGATCTCCAGCCCCATCGCCTTATAGAAGGTGTAGGCCATGCCGCCGCCGATGATGATGGTGTCGACCTTCTTCATCATCTGCTCGACAAGAAGGATTTTATCGGAAACTTTTGCGCCGCCCATGATCGCCACGAACGGACGGGCGGGATCTTCCACTGCTTCGCCGAGGAACTTGAGTTCCTTCTCGATCAGGAAGCCCGACACAGCAGGCATATACTCTGCCAGCCCCGCCGTCGAGCAGTGTGCTCTGTGCGCCGTGCCGAATGCGTCGTTGACGAACAGATCGCCGAGCTGCGCCAGTTCCTGCGTGAAGTTCGGCGCGTTTTTCGTCTCCTCTTCGCGGAAACGCGTATTCTCGAGCAGCAGGACATCGCCCTCGCCCATCGTCGCGACCGCATCTTTCACATTGTCATCCACGACGACATCGGACTGGGCGAACACCACTTTCTTCTCCAGAAGTTCCGCCAAGCGTCTTGCGACCGGTGCCAGCGAGAACTTCGGATCGGCCTCTCCCTTGGGTCTGCCAAGGTGGCTCATCAGGATGACCTTAGCGCCGTTCTCCATCAGATATTTGATCGTGGGCAGCGCCGCGCGGATCCTGGTGTCGTTGGTGATCTCGCCGTTCTCCATCGGAACGTTGAAGTCGCATCTCGTCAGGACACGCTTGCCGCGTACATCTACATCTTTTACTGTTTTCTTCATCGTTATTCTCCTGCCTGCCCGGCTTTTTCCGGGCCGGTACCGTTCCAGTGCGGCTGATTACTCTGCGTGGTCGACCTTGTACATATGCTTGATCAGCTCGAGGACCTTTGTAGAATAGCCCCACTCATTGTCGTAGAACGCGATCAGTTTGAACATCTGATCGTTGAGCTCGAAACCTTCTCTGGCATCAAAGATGGATGTGCAGCTGTCGCCGATGAAGTCGCTGGATACAACTTCGTCATCCACATATTCGATGATGCCCTTCAGATATGTCTCGGAAGCATCCTTGACCGCTTTACAGATTTCCTCATAGGTCGTCGGCTTCTTCAGGTGGACGTTCAGGTCGACCAGGGAAACGTCGGAGACCGGGACACGGTAGGAAATGCCGGTCAGTCTGCCCATCAGGGACGGAATGACGAGACCGACCGCCTTGGCTGCGCCTGTCGTGGTCGGGATGATGTTGTTGAAGGATGCACGGCCGGTACGCCAGTCCTTCATGGAACGCATGTCGACGACCTTCTGCTTGGCAGTCGCCGCATGGATCGTGGACATCAGACCGTCTTCGATGCCCCAGTTGTCCTCGAGGACTCTGCACAGAGGCGCCAGGCAGTTGGTGGTGCAGGATGCGTTCGAAACGACCTGGTACTCTTTCTTGTATTTCTCGTTGTTGACACCCATGACGAAGGTCGGTGTTTCTTTATCCTTCGCAGGCGCTGTGATGATGACCTTCTTCGCGCCGGCCTGGATGTGGGCCATGGATTTTTCGGTCGTGACGTACGCGCCGGTACCTTCGACGATGTACTCCGCGCCGCAGGATGCCCAGTCGATGGCCACAGCGTGCTCTTCACTGAAGACCGGGACTCTCTTGCCGTTGATGATGAGGCCCTGCTGCGCCGGCTTGTCCTTGTCCGCGCCTTCACGGTAGACATCGAGCTCCGTGGGGAAGCGGCCGAACGTGCTGTCGTATTTCAGCATGTACTTCATGTAGTCGATGTCGGCATTACGTACGTTGATGCCGCAGATCTCGATCTCGGGATCCTGCACCGCGATGCGGATGACAACGCGGCTGATACGACCAAAACCATTGATGCCTACTTTTACTGCCATTTTGATTTCCTCCTTATGGATATCATAGTGTTTTAATAGCGTCTTCTTTTGGAAGAACCGGGTATCCCCAGCTGCCCCCTGTATTTTGCAACCGTCCTCCGGGAGATCGCGATGCCCTTTTCCTGCATCATCCCGGCGATGGTTTCATCACTGTATGGTTTGCGGCTGTCCTCCTGTGTGAGGATCTCTGCCAGAACGGCCCTGGCACTTCTGGCGCTGACACCGTCCCCTGCCGGTCCAAGCCGCCCCGAAAAGAACGACCGCAGTTCCAATAACCCGCACGGGCATTCCATGTACTTGCCCCGGACGGTCCGGCTGACCGTGGATATGTGCAGCCCTGTTTCCTCTGCCACCTGCCGCATCGTCAGCGGTTTCATATCCTTGACGCTGCCGTCAAGAAATGCTGTCTGGTGGTTGGCAATGCTCTGGGCGACCTTGCGGATGGTCTCTTTGCGCTGCGCGATCGCATTGAGCAGCCGTACGGCACTCTCCACCCTTTCCTTCAAGTACTTCCGGGTATCAGCATCCGCGGCGCCTTCTTTCATCAGGCTCTCATAATAGGCACTGACCCGCAGAGACGGAATGATCCGCTCGTTGACGCTTGCCACATACCCGTCTCCGGTCTTCTCAAGCAGGACATCCGGCAGCAGATAGACCGTTTCTTCCGGCTGTGAGAGAATACTGCCGGGTGCCGGAGACAGACTGCGGATCACATCGACCCGCTGCTGCATCCGCGCTGCCGTAAGGCCGTATTTCTCCGCCAGTTCACGAATGCGGTTGCGGGAAAGCAGATCGAGATCTTCTTCCAGCAGCTGTCTGTAGCAATCGTCCAGTTCGCCGCGCCTTGCAAGCTGCAGTTCCAGACACTCTGCCACCGTGCGCGCCCCTACGCCCGCAGGGTCAAAACTCTGCAGCAGTGCGAGTGCCTCCTCGACCTTCCCGCGCGGGATAGCACCCTTTCCCAACGCAACGGTCTCCTCGACCGTCACGGTCAGATAGCCGCCGTCGTCCAGACTGTCGATCAGATAATCGCAGAGACTGCGGACCAGATCGTCCGCCTTGGTCAGTCCCAGCTGCCTGCGCAGGATACCGGCCAGATCGGGCTGCCCGTCCGCATCCTGCATCGCTGCCTGCCAAAGCGCATCCCCACTCTGTACAGACGTCCCGGCTTCGCGAACCGTACTTCTGCCGCCCGCTGCATAATACTCCTGCAGATAGGCCTGCAGACCTTCTTTATACGGCGATTCTTCTTCCAGGACCGGATTTGCCAATAACGCCTCACCCGCAAAGTCCCCCAGATCCTGGGCGTTCATCGCCAGGATTCTGAGACTCTGCAAAAGCACCGGGCTCATGATGAGCCGCTGGGATTGTTCGGTTGTCAGATCATACCCTAGCCGCATGGTGCCTCCGCTCATAATCGCAAAGTACTGCAATCATAATCATTATAGCATACCGCCGCTTCTTTTGGTATGGTTCTTGGCCATGTATCCACGCTCCGTTCCGGCACAAAAACATCCGGCCAGACAGACCGGATGCACGTGGTTTTCTTATTCAAGCCCGGGAAAACCAAGCTGGCGGAGCGCTTCGAACAGAATGATATTCGCCGAGTTTGCCAGATTGAAGGATCTGAGCCTGGTATCCTCGCTCATCGGGATGCGGATCGCCATCTCCTTGTGCGCCTCGATGAACGGCCGCGGCAGGCCCTTTGTCTCCCTGCCGAAGAGAAACATATCCCCATCCCGGTAGGCATGATCGGTGAATCGCCTGGCCCCCTTTGTCGTCGCCAGGAACATCCGTCTGCCCTCATAAGCGGCAAGGAAGTCGTCCAGGCTCTCATGCACTTCCAGATCGACATACGGCCAGTAGTCGAGCCCCGCCCGCTTGAGGCTTTTGTCGTCGATCGAAAAGCCCAGCGGCCTCACCAGATGCAGTTTTGTCCCCGTCGCGGCACACGTGCGCGCGATGTTGCCTGTATTCGGCGGGATCTCCGGCTCTACCAGTACGATATGCAGCATACTCTCTCCTTTCTGTGCGATTCCCATTATAGCATTTTATAAAGACATTTCCCGCATAATGATGTATAATTTGCCCTGTGACTAAATACTTTGGAGGCGCTTATGAAAAAAGTCGACATCGGCCTGATGGGGCTCGGCAATATCGGCACGGGCACCTATAAGACGCTGGAGATGAACCACGACCTGATCGCAGAGCGGTCCGGCCTCGATCTCGCGATCACAAAGATCCTGGAGATCGACACCGCGCGCGAACGGGACATCACCGTCGTCCCGGAGCAGTTCACGCAGGATCCGCAGGTGATCTTCGAAGATCCGGACATCGCCATCGTCATCGAGCTGCTCGGCGGCATTGAGCCGGCCACCTCATTCATGCTGGAGGCCATGCGCCATGGCAAGCACGTCGTGACGGCGAACAAAGCGGCGGTCGCGGCGAACTTAGACAAGCTGACAGCCTGCGCGAAGGAACACAATGTGCTGTTCCGCTACGAGGCGAGCGTCGGCGGCGGGATCCCCATCCTGAACGCGCTGACCACGGTCCTGCAGGCGAACGACTTCGTCGAAGTGCTCGGCATCGTCAACGGCACGACCAACTACATCCTCACAAAGATGACCGGCGAAGGACTCCCCTACGAGGAGGTTCTCAAGGACGCTCAGGCAAAAGGGTTTGCTGAGGCGGATCCCACGGCGGATGTCGAGGGCATCGACGTGGCGAACAAGCTGACCATCCTGATGGCGCTCACCTTCGGCAACTATGTCCATCCGGACGACATCCCGCGGGAAGGCATCACAAAGATCACCATGGACGACATCGCCGCAGCGAAGGCCCGCGGCAACAAGATCAAGCTGATCGCCAAAGCCGCGAAGACAGCAGACGGGATCGACTACAGCGTCGGCCCGATGGAACTGCCCGAAAGCCATCCCCTCGCCGGAGTGAACGACGAATTCAATGCGATCTTCGTCAAAGGCAACGCCGTGGACGACCTGATGTTCTACGGCAAAGGCGCGGGGCCCCTTCCCACCGGCAGTGCGGTCATGGGCGACGTGCTCAGCATCGCAAAAGAGATCACAAAATAGTATTTAACCGCGGCAGGCGGCAGGATAAACAAAGGAGAAACAATATGGCACTGTTCAAAGAATGGGAAAAACTGATCAAAGAAGAGCGTGATGAAGGACAATTCCGTGTCTTCTGGAAGGAATACAGCGAAGCGGAGATGACCATCTACGCGGACATCCTCTCCCATAAGGACGAGAAGATGAGCGGCAGGATCAGCGAGCTCGCGGAGAAATACAAGGTCCGTCCGGTCATGTTCATGGGCTTCCTCGACGGCATCCAGAGCAGCCTGAACAAGCCGTTCGCACTGGATGAGCTGGATGAGGAATCGCAGATCGACCTCGACATCGACTTCGAAAAGCTCCTCTTCAACATGCACGACGCGGGCGCGGAGCATCTGTACGGTCTGGCCGAGTGGGAAAACGTCTTCGATGCCGGCAAGCAGGAAGAGATCTACAAAGCCTACAAGCAGTCCAAGACCTACCACAGAGCGCAGCCGAAAGTCGGCCGCAACGACCCCTGCCCCTGCGGCAGCGGCAAGAAGTACAAGCACTGCTGCATGAAGAAGGACCAGGGCCTGGCGTAAACAGTCTCTGAAGAACAGATATAAAAATCCGGCCTTCGATGGCCGGATTTTTCTTATTCACCACAGATTCATTTTTCAGGGAGCTGGATCCGCTGCACCGCTTCCAGCCGGATCAGTTTTTCTTTCGGCGCTTTTTTCGCGCTATCCACGCGCACCCGCATCCAATCCTCATCCACGTCGAGGATAGTATTGGTGCCGTACTTTGAATTGCCGTACATCACAATATCCACATCCTCGTAGTCCTCTTTCAAATCAAGCTTGACGGGTTTTCCGATGCACTCCTTTGCCAGTTCAACCAAAGCTTTGCGGTCGTCCGCATAAGAGGTCCCCTGCATCTTTGTGAGCTGCCGTTCCAGCTCTGTGATCCGCTTTTTCAGACCGCCCTGATTGAGGTATGCAAGGAAACCGAAGATGCCAAATACGAACGCTACCACTCCCATATATTCCATTACGCATCCTCCTCCGCATACTCAAGTGACTGAATGGATGAGACCGGGATCAGTTTTTCGATCTCCCCTTTCTTCGTCTTCGCGCTCACCTTCATCCAGCTGCCTTCAAAATCGGTGATCGTGCAGACCGTATTATATAGATCGATATCCGCCTCTTCATCAAAGAATGACAGTTTCACCGGGCGGCCAAGCGATTCCTCCAGCAAACGGCTGATGCCGCTCTTAGGAGCCGCCGCGCCCTGCTCATCCTGCAGATCATCCTTCAGCAGATAATCGCAGCTCACGCCGAGCAGTTCCGCGATGTCGCCGATCTTGTCGATGTCCGGCATCACAGTGCCGGCCTCCCAGCGGCTGACCGTCTGCCGGGTGACAGACAGTTTTTCCGCGAATTCGATCTGGGTCATCCCCAGGTCCTTCCTCTTCGCCGCGATCTTTGTTCCAAGTGCCTGCATATCGTCACTTCCTTTCAGTGGTTTTCTGCTTCCTGCACCATCATTGTACAGAGTCCCCTGCGCCGCTGACAAGCAATTTGCGCGTGCAAAATGTAACATACCGGTTTACATTTCACACAAAAACCCGGCGTTTCCGCCGGGTTTCGATACTTTTATGAGATCTTTGCAAACTTTTTCTGATACTGCCGCGCGACCTATTCAGTTCTCATCTTGACAGTGTATTCATCCACATCGACTTTGAAAACGCTGACGATCTTCGCCATCTTTTCGTTGATTTCGAAGTCTTTGCCGGTCTGCAGCTTCATAAGCGCTTTGAGGCCTTTGATCTTCTCTTCCGGATCCTCGAGCAGACACACCTTGCCGCGCGCCATGACGCTGGAGAACGTCGCGCCGTTGTCGCAGGCAATGTCGGAATACATCAGTTCCTCATCCGTATCGATCTCTACGAACGCGCGCCCGTCTGCCTTTACGAGGTCGACTTTATGGCCTTCTCTGGCACCGTGCATGTAGAAAGTCAGTTTGCCCTCTTCATCCATCTCGTACCCGTAATGAAGCGGCACGATGTACGGATACCCTTCATCAAACAGCCCCAGGTGCAGCACACGCGCCTTGTTCAGGATCTCGCGGATCACTGCAGGGTCCTTCACTTCTCTGTCTTTTCTCCTCATTTCCATGGCATCAGCCCCCCTTCGCAGCTATTATAACATGCAGCCAAAACCTTGACCAATCACTGGTCTTGATGCACCGCATCAGTTTCAGCAATCACTCTCCTGCCGCAGCAAGTTCCTGTTCCTTTTACTTGAACACCACTCTGGCAGCAAAGGCTTCCTGTGTGTCTTTGGCACCTGTCACCAGGACCTCCTCCGCACTCTCAAAACGCCGCAGAGCAACCGTGTCACCGGCGGACAATTCCCCGTGGAAATAAAACTCCAGGCAGACCGCCTCCGCAAGGCGCGCTCTGGCTTCTTCGGACATCGTATCGTACAGGAACTCCCCGTAACGGCTGTTGTTCACGTGGTTGGACGCGTCGATCATGGACGGATAGACAAGGCGGGTCTCTATGTCCTCAAGATCGTACTTTTTCGTTTTGAAACGCGCTTTTTTGCCGGGATAAAGAGGCGGTTCCTCGCGCAGATCCATTGCGGCAGGCGCTTCCTCTCCGCGGTAGATCTCGCGCTTCTTCACATCGAGAAGCGTCCACATCGAACCAACGCCGAAGACATCTTCCCCTGCCTCATTGCGGAAAAGCATGTCTCTGCCGTACATCCCGTGCCGCCAGCCCGTGCACCAGGTCTTTGCCGTCAGCACATCGTTCTGCCGGACCGGTGCGAGCAGATGGACCTCCATCGCCAGGAGCACCCAGGCAACGCCGAACTCTTCCATGAGCTTTGCGTTGTTCGCATTGAACGCTTTGACGTGCTGGTCCGCCAGGTCCGTGGCTTTGCGCAGATACGCATCCGGCCGGAGGATCCCGTTCTCGTTGAACAGCCCTGTGCCAAAGGGCACGCTGTAATTGTAATCGCTCTCTTTCCTATCTCCCATCGTTTTATTCTCCAATCGCTGCAGGCGCATCGTCATAGATGACCCCGCAGCCCATCGCTTTGATGACCCGGCGCATGTCACCGACCGTCATGGTCACCGTTGCACGGTTATCATTCGGGTGGAAACTGATCTCTTCGCTGTCCGGCGCAGAGGCGACCGACCGGCCGACGACCAGCGTCACCGCATGCTCCTTGTCATTGAGGAGACCGAACACCGAGCAGGCACCGGTCGTGACCCCGAGATACTGCAAGAGTTCTTCATCGTCACAGAACGCGATCCGCCGGCTCCAGCCGACGACGTCACGGTACCCCTTGATATCGAGCCGCTCATCCCAGAGGAGCAGGACCAGATAGTACCGGTCCGCCCGGGTGTCGCGCACGAAAAGGTTCTTGATGTGGAGCCCGTCGAACTTGAAATCACTCTTCTCCACATCATCGCAGGTCAGGAATGCTTCGTGTCTGGTCAGGGTGTACTCGATCCCGAGCTGATCCAGCAACTCATAGACCGGCACTTCATTCGGGCTCTTCGCTTCTGCAATCGCTTTTTTTGTATCCTCTCTCATCAGACTCCCCGTTTCAAACACAGATCCACCAGCGGGCACGTGTCACACTGCGGATTTCTCGCACTGCAGCACCGTCTGCCGTGGAAAATGATCGTGTGGTGCGCTTCGGTCCAGCGGTCCTGCGGAATCGCCCTCTTCAGTTGTTCCTCCGTTTTGAACACATCTTTGGCATCAGCCAGTCCGATACGGTTGCTGACACGGAACACGTGCGTATCCACCGCGATCCGCTGATGCCCGAAGGCCTCCGCCATCACGACATTTGCCGTCTTCTGCCCGACGCCGGGCAGCGCCTGCAGCTTTTTCTGGTCATCCGGCACCTTGCCGTCATACTGTTCGACCAGCGCCGCCGCCTGCTCGACGAGCCGCTGCGACTTCGTTTTATAAAGACCGATCGTACGGATGATCCGCGCGATGTCCGCCGGATCCGCCTCCGCCATCGCGAAGACATCCGGATACGCCGCGAACAGCGCCGGTGTGACCTTGTTGACGCTTACGTCCGTTGTCTGCGCGGACAGCGTGACAGCGACAAGCAGTTCATACGGGTCACAGTGATCGAGCGCGCAGCCTGCCTCGGGATAGGCCTCCCGCAGGCGGTCCAGCACCTCAACGGTCTGTGCTTTTGTCAGTCTCTTCCTCGGCATTCTTCTGCTCCTTTTCTTCCGGATGATACAGGACGAACTCCGGCATCTTCCGCGGAGTATCCCGGTGCTCAGCCGCACCGCCCTGCCGCATCTTTTTTCCGATACGGCGCTCGAAAACATACGCGCATTCCGACAGGATCACATCATAGGCTGCAAACACAGCCCAGCCGCCAATGCAAAGGACCGCAGCGGGAAGATCCGCTGCAGAAGGCAGGAACGAAAACCCCGCCTCTCCAAGGAACAGACCCTTGAACCCAATGTAAAGCGTCAGAAAGGCAGCCACATAATAGACCGTCTTGAGCGCCAGGCAACCAATCCTCTTCGGCAGCACCCCTCCGCGCAGGAGGCCCCCTGCTGTGTCTGTCACCTTCTCCAGTCCCCATTTGACCAGCGGGTACAGCCCGAACACCAATGCCAGCGGGATCACCGCCAGTTTATCCGGTACGAGCAGGAAGCCCAGCAGACATGCCGCCGCATAAAGTACGAAACCGCCTGCTATCCCCGTTTCTTCACAAAACACATAGATCCCGCAGGAGGCAACGAGCAGGAGTGTCATCTCCGCGCCGGGCACGACGCTGCTCATAAACACGCCTGCTATGCAAAGAGCCAGCAGGATGCCTCCGAGCGCCATGTGGTACGCGGAGAGCCCCTTCCGGCCCGTCGTCTGCTGATTTTTCATTGCTTTTCCGGTCATCCTGTCTTTCATGCGCGGTCCTAGAAGCAGTTGCAGCAGCAATCCGCACACAGATAGCACTGGCACGCCTGACAGAATGCGTCCTCATAGGAGTACCCCTGCCCCTGCGAAACATTGCGGTAACGGCTGCCCATCCCTGCGAGCGTGTTACGGGCACGCTGATACTCATAATTGGCAGGATCCATATTGCAGGCCTGATCGATCTTGGAATAGGCATCGTCGAACATACCGCGCTTGTAGCTGATCATCCCGGACAGGAAGATCCACTCCGCATTGCGGGTGCTGACACCGGCAAGCGCCGCCTCCGCTTCCGCAAGCCGCCCCGCATCGATGTCGCGGCGCACCTGCTGGAAAACCGGGTCGTTTGCGCTGCTGCCGGTATAGGAACTGCTGTATGTGCCGCTCTGATACGTGCCGCTGCTGTAATTGCCGCCCGGCTGCCGCATCAGCGTCTCGTACGCCTCGTTGACCTCGCGCAGTTTTTCTTCCGCGAGATCCGCGAGCGGATTGTCCTGATACTTGTCAGGATGGTATTTCTTCACCAGTTCTCTATAGGCTGCTTTGATTTCTTCTTCCGAGGCACCCTGCCGGATGCCGAGGACTTCATAGGGGTCTCTCATCAATTGTTTCCTCTCAGTTTTTCAAGCACTTTGTCCGTCTGCCGCAGCAGGCCGAACTGCACTATATTCTTAATTATATCTGTATGGCGTCTGATTTCAAGAAGATCCAGACTGCCCGCCATATCCGCCAGACACGACAGGAGGATCCGCTCGGCATCATCATGTACCCGTTTGCTGAAATCTTCCTTTGTTTCGGCTGAAGAGTCGTACAGGAACCGCTCTTTGAACGGATTGTAGCCGCCCGAGGCGATGTCCTCCGCCAGATCGTCCGCCGCATCGACCAGATAGATCCAGCGGCCCATCTGATACCCGAACTGCGCCAGTACGCGCTGCTCAGCCTGCAATGCGCGGCTGCCGGAGGCTTCCCCGCCGGCTGTCCGCACAGCGTTCTGCCCTTCCGTCAGAATGGCTTCCATGATCCTGCCGGTCGGGTCCGCCGCCTCGTCGCAGGACGCGCACTGCTGCGATTCCAGAGCGGTCTGTCTGGCAAGCTGTGCCGCAAGGACGCCGCCGAGATCCGGCCGCACCTGCTCGATCTGCCTTTTCGCGCCGCGCAGACAGCGCGCTGCGGCAGCTGCTTTGACGGAATGTTCATCCTGCCGGTCGTCTTCCATCTTGTAATACGCGAGCAACAGCATCACGTCGGCTGCAAAGTCCACAGCCGTCTCCCGCACCACCAGTTTTTCCTTTACCGGGTGCGCGAGGCAGCGCTCTTTGCTGAGGCTGTAGTCTTCCGGTTCGGTCAGTCCTGCCAGAAGCAGCGCGATGAAAGCCGCGTCAAACGTCAGCGCCATCCGGGGGATCTGGCCGTACCGTGCGCCGATGGACTTGCAGACACCGCAATAATACGCATTGTAGCGCTCCCAGTCCTTCATCTTCAGTTCCGCTTTATCGCATGTGACATATCCAAACATATCAGTATTATACACTACAGAAGCGGGTCTTTGATACCGGAATCGCAGGCAGCCGGATTTCTGTTCCCGGAAGCGGATGCGGGTTGACTCACCGGCCGTTTGTTTGTATAATCGTATACAAATCTACAATTATACAAATTCAGCGGCGCAGCATCCGATGCAGCGCCTTGTTCAGAAAGGAATCCCCGTGGCAGTCACCGTAAAAAGTCTTACCGGCATCAAACAGACCGCAGCTTCCCTCTCGGAAGACCTGGCCGCTCGTATCCGTGAAGATATCCTGAGCGGCAAACTCAAAGACCGGAGCAAGCTCACCGAGCAGACCATCTGCGACCAGTACAAAGTCAGCAGGACCCCCGTTCGTGAAGCGCTGTCCAAACTCGAGGTGGAAGGACTGGTGGAAAGCATCCCCAACCGCGGCGCCTTCGTCCGCGGGCTTTCACAGCAGGACATGGCAGACATCCTGACCATGCGCGAGATCTACGAGGTCCAGGCAGTGCGCTGGGCGGTCGAACGGATCACCGATGAAGAAATGGATGAACTGGAGGAGAACTTTGAATTCATGGAGTTTTACACCATGAAGAACGATATTGAAAAAATGCTCAATATCAACCGCAGTTTCCATCAGATGATCTACCGCGCCTCACACAACCGCATGCTCGTGCAGTTGCTCTCCGCCTACCAGAACTATATCCGTCACGATACCGGCGCGCTCTCCCACACCGAGGACTATCTGCAGACTGTTCTGAGCGAGCACCGGCGGATCTTTCTGGCGATCCGTGAGCGCAACGAGGAGGAAGCCATAAGAGCAATGACCGATCACATGCATCACTCTGTCCTGCGGCACCGCGGAGAGTGATCCCGCAAAATCAAATAGCAGACTAAAAAACCGGCTCCTCAGAGCCGGTTTTTTTCGGTGTATGGCAGGCAGAGACTATTCCGCCTTTTCCAAGGTGACAATGAAATCATCACCAAAATCAACAACCAGCTGGCCGCTGTCATTCAGTGCGCCGCTCATATCGGAACCGGTAGCGTCAGTGATGCTGATGCCATCATCCGTGGCTTCCCACTTGCCTTCGCCGTCCGCTTCGCCGTTGGTGGTCGCAGCCAGCGTGCCGTCCTCGTTGATCACGAGTGTGAACTCAAGAGCAACATCTTCCGGTGCCATCTCAACACCGCCGTAGCTGATGTTAACAGCATTCCAGGTGCCGACATAGGGGCTCTCTTCCTTGCTGCCGCCACAGGATACCAGTGCCATGACCATCGTCATGAGCAGGCAGACGACGAGCAGTTTTGCTACGTTTTTCTTCATGATTGATTTCTCCTTACTTTGTTCTCGCAGCCATCCGCGCCGTGCGGCGGACGTCTTTGCACAAAAAATATTTTAAATATTTATGCACGGATTGTCAACCGACACGAGGCAGCTCACAAGACCGCGAACACGATCGAAAGACACCAGTTCAGCGCCGGCGTCAGGATCTTCCCGCTCAGATCGAAGATGATGAACGCCGCCAGGAAGAAATAGCTGTTGCGGTAGACCGTGCTCCACCAGCTGTATCTTTGCAGTCCGAAGATCTCCGTGATCAGATTGAATCCGTCCAGCGGCGGGATCGGCATCAGGTTGAAGATCATCAGGACCAGATTGATCACGATCACATCCAGCACAATCGTGAAGACCGCGCCGGTCATCCCTGTCTGCGCATATCCCAGTGTCATATAGATGATCTTGAGGATCCCTGTGAAGATCACGGCAATGAGCAGATTCATCGTGACCCCCGCTAAAGAGACGAGGATATTGTCTCTTCTGGGGTGCTTGAAGTTGCGTTCATCCACCGGAACAGGAATGCCCCAGCCAAAGCCCAGGATCAGGAGCGACACAAAGCCGACGATGTCGATGTGCGCGGCGGGATTGATCGTCACCCGTCCCTGGCGGTCCGCCGTCTCATCGCCGAGTTTTTTGGCGACCCAGGCGTGCGCGAATTCATGAAAAGAAAGCCCCACGATGATCCCGGGCAGGATATAGACCTTCTGCATGACCCAGTCCATCGGTGACGCGTAACTGTGCATCCCCTGCCGGAACGCCAGCGTGACCATCAGTGCGAGCATCATGATCACCATGGGGTTAAACCGTTGTCTCATAACTGTCTGCGCCCCTCCATAGCGATCAGCAGCGTATCCTCATCGGTATACTCAAGGTCGCCGCCCACCGGGATACCGTGCGCGATGCGCGTAACTTTGATACCGGTCGGCTTGATGAGGCGCGCAATGTACATCGCGGTCGCTTCTCCTTCGATATTGGGATTGGTCGCGATGATGACCTCATTTACCGTACTGTCCTGCAGCCGGATAATGAGTTCTTTCAGATTGATATCCTCCGGTCCGATACCGTCCATCGGAGAGATCACACCGTGCAGGACGTGATAAAGCCCGTGGTATTCGCGGATCCGCTCCATGGCGTACACATCCCGTGCGTTCTCGACCACGCAAATGACATTCCTGTCGCGGGACGGATCCTGACAGATCGCACACGGATCGCGGTCGGTCAGATTGCCGCAGCAGGAACAGTACCGCATTTCCCGTTTGGCGGTCGTCATGGCAGCCGCAAGAGAATCCACTTCCGCCTCATCGAGAGACAGGATGTGGAAAGCCAGCCGCTGCGCGGTTTTGCCGCCGATCCCGGGGAGTTTGGACAGTTCGCCGATGAGTCTTGTCAGTGGTTTGGCGTACCCTTTCATCCCAACGCTGCTCCGTTCCGTTTACAGGATCCCCGCGGGCAGTCCGAGGCTGCCGGTCAGTTTGTTCATCTCGTTGTTGGAGATCTCCTCCATCTGACGCAGCGCTTCGTTGACTGCCGTCAGGATCAGATCCTGCAGCATTTCGATATCGTCCGGATCGACGACTTCCGGCTGCAGATTGATCTCCAGCACTTCCTTCTTGCCGTTGACCTTGACGCTGACTGCGCCGCCTCCGGAAGAAGCCGTCGTTTCCATCTCATTGATCTCTTCCTGCAGCGCTTCCATCTTGGCCTGCATCGCCTGCATAGCCTGGACCTGCTTCTGCATGTTGCCGCCGCCCTGCGGACGGGGCTTTCTTCCGGCTCTCATTCCTTTGCCCATTGTATCCTCCTCTATTCCAGTTTGATATCGATCCCTAAAATATCCGATGCCTGACTGCGCAGCAGTTCCGCCTGATCAGGCTGTTCCTGCACCGGCTGTTCATACGGCGCCGGTGACTGGACCGGCTCCGGTTCGGGCTGTGCCTGCGGTGCCGGGCCGGCATCTTCTTCTCCGACCGGGAGCAGCAGCGTCATCCGGCCGACGACTTCCGACAGAAGCGCCGACAGCGCATTGCGGTTTTCCTCCATGTACTGTCTGGCAGCGCCGCGGACACTGACGCGGAACACGTTGTCCTCCAGGGACTGCGGGACCGCTCTGCCGCGGATGAAGAAGAACTGTGCGCCGATCTGCCGTTCTCCTTTATCGAGGAATCGCTCCCAGATATCCGTAAGATCAGGAGCGGGCGGCGCAGGCATACGTTCCGGTGCCTGTTGTACCGGCTGAGACGGGACAGGCTGCTGCACCTGCTCCACCGGCATTTCCTGCGGCATTGCGGGAGCCGGCATTTCCTGTGCGGCCGGCTGCTCGTGCAGCTCGCGCCGGATCTGCGGGATCTGAGCGGCAGCCAGTTCTTCGAACTGCTGCGGTGTATACGTCACGCGGCGCATCTCCTCATCAAAGGCATCGCCTGCGGCCAGTTTGACCAGGACCATTTCCAGCAGCACACGCGGCTGCGTGGAGCGGCGGGCATCGTAGAGGACCTGCGACAGTTCGCGGATCGCACCGGTGATCGCGCCGATCTCCAGCCGGTCCGCCTGCATGCGTACCCGTTCCACATTCTCCAGCGACATGGAGACCGTACCCGCCGGGTCTTCCAGGAACTTGACCAGCAGCAGATCGCGGTAATGGCTCATCCATCCCTGAATGATCTGCCGGGCGTCCCTGCCCTTGCGGAGCATATCTTCGATCATGAGGAGACCGTCCGCAACGTGCCGCTGCATGACGGCATCCGTCAGCGCGATGAAATCTTCCTCCCCGACCGTTCCGATCGCGTCGAGCACGTCTTCCCGGCTGACCGTGCCGGTCCTGCCGGAGATGCACTGCTCAAGGATGCTCAGACCGTCGCGGACCGATCCGTCCGCCGCCTGCGCGATCAGACCGAGACCGCTTTCATCGACCGTGAGCCCCCTGTCTTCGCAGATCGCGGCGAGGCGCGCTTTGAGCGCCCGCTCGGATACCCGCCGGAAATCCATCCTGACGCAGCGCGACAGGATCGTGGCCGGCAGTTTCTCGGGCTCTGTGGTGCACAGGATGAACATGACGTTTTCCGGCGGCTCTTCCAGCGTCTTCAGGAGGGCGTTGTACGCGCTCGCGGAAAGCATATGGACTTCATCCATGATATAGACTTTTTTCCGTCCGACGACCGGCGGATAGTTGACACTCTCCCGCAGTTCGCGGATATTGTCGACACCGTTGTTCGACGCCGCGTCGATCTCGATGAGATCCATGAACGACCCTTCCTGAATGGAACGGCAGTTCGCGCAGCAGCCGCAGGGTCTTCCTCCTTCCGGGCTGCCCGTGCAGTTGACCGCCTTTGCCAGCAGCCGCGCGATCGTGGTCTTGCCTGTCCCGCGCGTTCCGCAGAACAGATACGCGTGGCTGACCTGATCGGCTGCGACCTGGTTCTGCAGGATCCGGATGACGTGTTCCTGCCCCAGGACCTCTTCAAAGACCTCCGGTCTGTATGAACGGTATAGTGCTTTATACATGAGAATCGCTTCCTTCCTGCCGGTCCTTTCAACGACCGGCGGGTGTCAATATAAGGACCGCCCTTTGACGACCCCGCTGCCCAAAGCCCAGACTGATCTGCGGCACATAAGAACCTCTGCTTATTGCTGCTTCCTTCCGGACCTGACAAGGTTCACAGCGTCTTATTGCGCAGGGCCCGGGCAAAGCCGGCGGAGCCGTCAAAAGGCGGTCCCTTCTGACAGATATCTGCCGTACTATCTTATATCAATGAGGGCCGAATTGCAACCGGTAATCCTCTTCCGACAGGATCGGGATCCCGAGATCCTTCGCTTTTTTGTTCTTGCCCGACGTCGACTGGATGTCATTGTTGATCAGGTACGACGTCTTCGCGCTCACGGAGCCGGCGACTTTGCCGCCGCGCCGCTCGATCTCGTTCTTCAGTTCGTCGCGGTTGGCGTAGCCGTTCAGACTGCCCGTGATGACGAAGGTCAGACCGGCAAGGTCCTGTACGTCCGCTGTCTCGGGCTGTTCGATGGTGAGTTCCGCAAGAAGCTCATCGAGGTCCGCGTTGTGTTTTTTCTGGGCTTCGCTCATTGCCTCCTCAGAGAGCCCTGTACCAAAATACGTCGTAAACGCCTCAGCCAGCACCTCGCCGACACCGTCGATCGTCATCAGATCTTCTTTTGTCAGCGCGCGCACCGCTGCCATATCACCGCCCGCGTACGCAGCGATCACTTTCGCATTCGCGCTGCCGATCCCGGGGATGCCGAGCGCGTACAGAAGCCGCGCAGCCGTCGTATGGCGCGCCGTATCCGCTGCCTTCAGCATGTTCTCAAACGACTTTTCGCCAAAGCCCTCTGTCTCGACAATGATATCTCTGTGCGGGGCGAGCCGGAAGAAATCCGCGAACACATGCAGCACGCCGAGATCGATCAGTTTTTCCACTGTCGCGTCGCTCATACCGTCGATGTCCAGCGCGTCACGTGAGGCGAACAGCGCGAAGGCGCTGATCTGCCTTGCCGGACAGGCCGCATTGGTGCAATAGAGCGTTTCGACGGTCCCCTCCGCGTGGACTTCCGTCGCGGCGCCGCACACCGGACAGGTCTCCGGGAGCGGTGCTCCGCCGCTGCATGTCAGGTTCTCCGCGATCTGCGGAATGATCATGTTCGCTTTATAGACGAGGATCCTATCTCCGATACCAAGTTTCAGGTCTTTCAGAATGCTGACGTTGTGGACGCTCGCGCGGCTGACCGTCGTCCCCTCGAGTTCGACCGGGTCGAAGACCGCGATGGGATTGATGAGCCCAGTGCGTGACGGGCTCCAGTGGATCTCCCGCAGGACCGTCTCGGCCGTCTCATCCTGCCACTTGAACGCGATGCTGTCACGCGGGAACTTGGTGGTCGTCCCCAGCGACTTCCCGTAGGCGATATCGTTATAGGTGACGACCAGCCCGTCGGACGGGTAATCTTCCCCTTCGATCTTCTGCGAGAACCACTGCACCGCATCCGGCACCTCTTCGCCGGTCACTTTCTTATACTCCACGACTTCAAATCCCTGTGCCCGCAGGAATTCAAACTGCCCGCTGCGCGTTTCGCCGGGCCCTTTGACGAGTGCAAATGCAATGAAACGCACCCCCCGCTCCGCAGTGATCCGGCTGTTGAGCTGCCGCACCGAACCGCTGCACAGATTGCGCGGATTTTTATACTTGGCTTCTGCTTCCGGGATCGTCTCATTGATCTTCTCAAACCCGCTGTAGGTGATGATGGCCTCGCCGCGGAGGATGAGTTCCTCTTCGTACGGGATCCTGAGCGGCACGTTCGCGAAGACCTTCGCGTTTGGTGTGATGACCTCCCCGATCTCCCCGTTGCCGCGGGTGACCGCTTTGAAAAGCTGTCCGCCCCGGTAGGTGAGAACAACGGTCAGTCCGTCCAGTTTCCAGGAGATCAGGCTCTCGTGCGTCCCCACGAATGCCTCAAGTTCCTCGACACTCTTGGTCTTGTCCAGGCTGAGCATCCGGCTCTCATGACGTTCTTTGGGAAGTTCTGTCATGACCTCGTACCCGACCCGCTGTGTCGGACTGCCGGCGAGAATGACACCGGTCTGCTGCTCCAGCGCAGCCAGCTCGTCATACAGGGCGTCGTACTCGAAGTTGGACATGATCTCACGCCCCTCCGCATAGTACGCCCGCGCCGCCTCATCCAGTATTTTCACGAGTTCCTTCATGCGGGACAGCGCAGCCGCGTCCGGCATTTCAGCCGGTGCCGCTGCATCTGCCTGATCAAACATCCCGATCTGCAGTTGTTCATCTTTCATTGCCATCGTATTCCTCTTTCCGGGCAAAACCGAAACAACAAAGATAACGATCAGATTTTTTTGAGCGGTGCGATGTCCGCCGCCAGCTTTTTGAGACCTGCCTTATCGAACATCACGCTGACCACATTGCCGCTGACTTCGATGACCAGACCTTCGCCGAACTTATTGTGGAAGACCTTGTCCCCCGCCGCGAACGTTTCTTTGTGTTTGTTCTTATCGTGCACTTCGCGCTTGGCGTTCGCCACACGGTCGAACGGACGGTACGGCTCCGGTTTGGCGTAGCCGTCGATCCGGACAGACCGTCCGTGCATGACATCCTCATGCTTTTTAAAGACCCCGTCCCCCGTAAGAAGTCTGGGATCCAGTTCCCGCAGGAAGGTGGATTCTCTCGTATAACTGCCCTTCCCGTACAGCGTACGGTAGGCGGCGCTCGTCAGGCACATCCGCTCCTTGGCGCGGGTTATGCCGACGTAGCAGCGACGCCGCTCCTCCTCCAGCC
>JAWRJC010000027.1:0-10390 GCA_040307715.1 Clostridiales bacterium
GGCGACCGTGAAGGCGGCCAGACAGGTTTTGGCAGCCAGGGCGGTTACGGTCAGCAGGGCCAGAGCGGCTTCGGCGGCCAGACAGGTTTTGGCGGTCAGGGCGGCTACGGCCAGCAGGGGCAGAGCTCCTACGGGCAGCCCCAGAGTTACGGACAGCAGAGTCAGAACGGTTACGGTCAGCAGAGCCAGAGCGGCTACGGCCAGCAGAGCCAGAGCAGCTACGGTCAGGGCTACGGCCAGCAGAGCCAGAACGGCTTTGGTCAGACCCAGCAGTCCCAGCCCTCGATGCCTCAGGGATTTGAGGCGATCGACGATGACGATATTCCCTTCTAGCGCGTCGGGCGGCACGCCGGTCCGCGAATGCGGCGGGCGGCTGCGCAAAACGCTTAGTATTTGAAAAAGGAGATTCCACAATGGCAATGGAAAAGAGAAGAGGCGGATTCAGAAGAAAGAAAGTCTGCCAGTTCTGTGCAGAAAAAGTCGACTTCGTAGATTATAAGGATACCGAGACGCTCAAGAAGTACATCACCGAGAGAGGCAAGATCCTTCCCAAGCGCATCACCGGTACCTGCGCGATCCATCAGAGAGCGGTCACCACGGCTGTCAAGAGAGCCCGCACCGTCGCTCTGCTGCCCTACGTTGCAGACTAGTTCCGGATACGGAAAAGCGATCAGACAGGAGCCGCTCTTCGGAGCGGCTCTTTTATTAGTATGAAAGCGGGAACTGTGATATAATTACTCTGTATTGGTATATCCACAATGGGGGAGTGTTCGTCCGCGCCAGGGAAGGCGGCGGCGAGAGGCACACCGCAGGATATGAGTGAAAAATGGAAAGAGAACAGATCAAAGAGTATATCAAGAGCATACCGGTCCCGATGTGCGTCCTGGATGAAAAGGGCGATGTGATCGCGGGCAGCCCCGGTATGTCGGAGGTCTTCCTGTATGACGGGCTGGCGGGCAGCAATATCTTCGCGCTGACGGGCATCAAGTATCAGGATATTGTCGCGCGCTACGAGCGTAACGACAGCGCCAAGTACAACGGCAACGGCAAGTACTTCCGCGTGCAGGTCGGCGCCCTTTCGGGCTCGCCCCTCTACCTGACACTGACGTTCACCGACGTGACGGAATTCGAGAACCTCAAGTTCAAGTACCTCAATGAACGGCCTTATACGATCATTGTGGATGTGGACAACTTCACCGAACTGATGCACCGGACGGAGGATGCCAACCGGCAGGCCCTGTCCGGCGAGATCGACCGGCGTGTGCGCATCTGGGCGTCGCAGATGAACGCGAGCGTCACCCAGGTCCGGCAGGGCCGCTACCTGCTGATGGCGGAGAAAAAGTACGTCGACGAGCAGCAGCGCAGCAAATTCAACGTCCTCAACGACATGCGCGAGATCCCCACGGAGGCGGATTTCCCGGTGACGGTCAGCATCGGCATCGGCGCGGACGGCGATGACATGAGTCAGGACGAAAAATTCGCGCGGCAGGCGCTCGACATGGCCAAAGGCCGCGGCGGCGACCAGGTCGTCATCAAGCAGAATGACACCCTGACGTACTTCGGCGGCACGGCGCGCTCGGTCGAAAAGCGCAGCAAAGGCAAGTCCCGCGTCATCGGGTATGCGCTGGAGAGCCTCATCGACAGCGCCAGCAACGTGCTGATCATGGGTCATAAGAACCCGGACATGGACGCGTTCGGCTCCGCGCTCGGCGTGTACTGCCTGGCGAGACAGCGCGGGAAGCGCGCCTATATCGTCGTCGACAAGATCACGGAAGCGCTGACGCTCATGTACAACAAGATCGTGGAAGAGGACAGGCACGAGATCATCTCGGGCGAGAAAGCGCTTGAAGTGATGGACGAAAAGAGCGTCCTCATCATGGTCGATACACACCGGCCGAGCATCAGCGAATGCCCGGAACTGTGGGATGCCGCGGTGCGGACCGTCATCATCGACCACCACAGGAAGTCGGACGAACAGACCAAGACGCCGACCCTGAGTTATATGGAGAGTTACGCTTCCTCCGCGTCGGAACTGGTCACGGAGATCCTCCAGTACACCGTGGAACGGCGCGACATTCTCAAAAGCGAGGCGAACGCGCTGCTGGCGGGGATCATGGTCGACACCAACAGTTTCTCGGTGAAGTCCGGGATCAGGACGTTCGAAGCGGCGGCGTGGCTCAAGCGCATCGGCGCGGACAGTGAAGAGGTCAAAAAGCTGTTTCAGATCAGCTACGATATGTTCAAACTCAAGGCGGACTGCTACAACGCCGCGCAGATCGACGATAAAGGCATGGCGTTCACCGTTTACAGCGGCGCGACCGAGAACGCGCAGATCATCAACGCGCAGGTCGCGGACGAACTGCTGACGATCCAGGGCGTGAAGGCGAGTTTCGTCGCCTCCCGCGATCTGATGGGCCGCACGTACATCAGTGCCCGGTCGCTGGGTGACATCAACGTGCAGGTGATCATGGAGCAGTTCGGCGGCGGCGGACATCTGAACACCGCAGGCGCGCAGCTGCGCATGAGCCCGGAAGAGGCCATTGATCAGATCAAAGCGTATCTGACAGACGAAGGATTAGAATAAGAACGCGGCACACGCCGCAGATAGGAGACAGAATTATGATCGTGATCTTACTCAAAGACGTAAAAGGCACCGGTAAAGCAGGCGAAGTCGTCAAAGTCAGCGACGGGTTCGCGCGCAACATGCTGATCCCCCGCGGGATGGCGAAGGAAGCCACCGAAGGCAACATCCGCAGCCTCGAAAAGCAGAAGGCCATCCAGGCAGAAAAGGCAGCGGAAGCGAAAGCGGCGGCGGAGAAACTGGCCGAAGATCTAAAGAGCAAAGAGATCGTCATCCGCACCAAAGGCGGCGAAGGCGGCAAACTCTTCGGCAGCATCACCAGCAAGGACATCGAAGCGGCCGTCAAGGAGCAGCTCGGTGTGGCGATCGACAAGAAAAAGATCCAGCTGGAATCGCCCATCAAGCACATTGGTGAGCACGAAGTGCCCGTCAAACTGTACGCCGGCGTGCCGGCAGTGATCCGCGTAAAAGTGGAGACGAAGTAACCGGAAAGGAAACGACTATGAGCAGCGAGAGGATCCCTCCCCACAACCTGGAAGCCGAACAGTCCGTTCTCGGCGCATGCATGCTGTCGAAGGACGCGCTGTACGATGTGCTGGAAAAGGTCCGGGAGGAGGATTTCTACAATAAGAACCACGGCGAGATCTTTGCCGCCATCAAGAGCCTTGAAAAGAAGGGCTCCCCGGTGGACGTGCTGACAGTCTCGGACGAACTGGCACGGCGCAACTCCCTCGACATGGTCGGCGGACGCGCTTACGTGGCGACGCTTTCCGCGAATGTACCGTCGACGTCCAACGCCGGACAGTATGCGGCCATCGTCACCGACAGCGCCGAGATGCGCCGGCTCATCGAGACAGCAGGCGACATCATGGAGCAGGGGTACAGCAGCGAACTGCCGGCTTCGACCATTCTCGACCACGCGGAGCAGCAGATCTTTGAGATCGCGCAGAGCCGCAACACCCGGGACATGGCCAAACTCAAGGACGTCCTTGCCGACAACATGGCCCTGATCAATGAACTCGCCGACAAGAAAGGCGACATCATCGGCGTGCCGACCGGCTTCATCGACCTCGACAAGATGACCAGCGGTATGCAGAAGTCCGACCTGATCATCCTCGCGGCGCGCCCGTCCATGGGTAAGACCGCGTTCGCCCTGTGCGTGGCCCGCAACGCCGCGATCAAGGGATATAAGGTCGCCATCTTCTCGCTCGAAATGGGCAAAATGCAGCTTTCTCAGAGACTGCTGTCCATGGAGGCGGGAGTCGATTCCCACCGGCTGCGCACCGGCCGGCTGGACAACAACGACTGGATGAAGATGTCGGCCGTCATGGACCGTCTCAGCGAGGCGGACATCCGCATCGACGACACGCCCGGCATCACCGTCATGGGGATCAAGAACAAATGCCGCCGCATGAAGGCGGAAGCGGGGCTCGACCTCGTCATCATCGACTACCTGCAGCTGATGTCCGCGGAAGGCCGCGTTGAGAGCCGGCAGCAGGAAGTTTCGAACCTGTCCCGCAACTTAAAGCAGCTCGCCAGAGAACTCGACTGCCCGGTCCTTGTCCTGTCGCAGCTGTCCCGTGCTGTCGAGAGCCGTTCCGACCACAGACCGCAGCTGGCGGATCTGCGTGAATCCGGCTCCATCGAGCAGGACGCGGACGTCGTTCTCTTCCTCTACAGAGACGAAGTGTACGATAAAGAGACCGACCGTCCCGGCGAGTGCGAAGTGCATGTCTCCAAACAGAGAAACGGCCCGATCGGCGTCGTCGACGTTCTGTGGCAGGGACGCTACACCAGATTTGTCAACAAGCAGCAGGGATCCTGATCCCTGCGGAGGAAATAGATGTTCAGGAAGGAATCCAAGACAACTTTATATCTGTATGACACCCCCGTCGAGAATATCTTCCTCGCGGAGTATATGCCCGAGATCCCGGGCGATTATCTGAAGGTGTATCTGTATGCCCAGATGCTCGCCGGCAAGGGCGGTCCCGAAGAATCGCTCGGTGACGGCACGCTCGGCGCCGGGTACCGGCGCATCGCGAAAGCGCTCCGGATGGATCCGGTCGACGTCGAAAAGGCGTTTGCGTATCTGGCGGAGCTGGGGCTCGCGGAGAAGCGGGGCGGCCGCTGGATCTTCCCGATCATGAAAGAAAAACTCTACGGCAGCGGAACGAGCCGCAAAACCGCGCCTGCCGCGGGGACTGCGCCGGCAGCAGCCGGCGCGCAGGCAGACAGCGCGGGCAGCGGCAAGACCGCGTACCGGCGGCTCCTCGACAACAAACCGGTCGCGGAGATGACCGCCAGGATCCAGGAGATCGTGGGGCGGTTCCTCCTTCCCGAGGAGACGAAAGCCATCATGGACTGGATCACGGAACTCGGCACGGAGCCGGACCTGATCGTCCGCGCTTACGAGTACGCCAAGCAGCGCGGAGCGACCAGTTACCGCTATGTCAGCAAGGTCCTGATCGGCTGGGCGGAGAACGGGATCCGCACCAGAAGCGACGCCGACGATTATCTGGCGGAGCGCGACGAGCGGCATTTTGTGTACCGCAGGATCATGCAGGCGCTGGGCTTTGCCCGCAATGTGACCGAGGAGGAAGCGCGTCTCATCGACGAATGGGTCGACGAGCTCGACTGCTCCATGCAGGACATCATGGACGCCTGTGCCAAAACAGCGGGGATCGGCAATCCCAACATTAAGTATGTCGATGCCGTGCTGCGCGGCCGGAAAGGCGCGAAGCAGACAGGCGGCCAGCAGGCGCAGCGGGAAGTGCCCCGCAACCGTGTTCTTGCCTACTACGCGCATCTGCGTGAAGAGGCGGAGCAGCGCGCGGAACAGGCGCGGCAGGAAGTCTACAGAAATGTCCCCGAGATCCGGCGGATGGATGAACAGATCGCGGCGGCGAGCCGTGAAATGACGACGGTGATGATACAGGGAGGCGCGGACAAGATCGACCGGATCCGGGATCTGCGCGCAGGGATCCAGTCCGCGGAGACGGCACGTACCCGTCTGCTCACGGAGAAAGGGATCCCGATCGATTATATGAATGTCCGCTACCGCTGCCCGCGGTGCGGCGATACAGGTGTCCTCGACAACGGGGCACGCTGTGACTGCTATCTGGAGGTCGTAAAGGAAGCGGCCGATTGGCATGAAGAAGAAAAGTAAAGGACGAGTCAGGAAATTCGAACAGGAGAATAAAGTCCTTGCCTTTCCCGAGGACGCGGCGAGAAGCTACGAAAACCGCGGCAGTGCGGACGAAGACCGTGCCGTCTGGTACGGGAGCAGCGAAGAGGACGCGCCGCTGTACGGGAACGAAGGGTACGGCGATCCGGACTACTACGATCCGGACGCTGATTTTACGCGGAACGAAAGCTATGAGCCTTCCGCGGAGTTTGACATAGACGCTTTTATGGCGGAGGGCTGGGAGAACATCAGCCGCCAGGCGGAAGCCGCGGCGTCGGTCAGCCACCGGAGCGGGACGGACGGGACCGGCGAAGCCGAAAAGGCGGACCGGCCGCGTTTTGCAGCTGCGGATGCATACGGGGAACAGGCTTCGGACGAACCCGGCCCCGCAGTGGATCCGATGGTCCACAGACCGCGGCAGAACAGCAAGGAAGAGCGCAAGAAAAAGCGCGTCGGTGCGCAGAAGCGCCGGCGGCGGCTCATCTATCTGGCGGTGTTCGCCGTGGCGCTCGTGATCGTGTTCTTCACCGTACAGAACCTGATCACGCTCAAGATGGAAGAACGGGAACTGCTCCAGCAGCAGCGGGAACTCGAAGCGCGCAAGGCGGAGCTTGAAGAGGAACTGACGCAGGTCGAAGAGCAGGACTATATTGAACAGCAGGCGCGCGAGCAGCTGCATATGATCAAACCGGGCGAGATCCTGTATCTGCTGCCCGATCACGACGAGGAATAGAGCATGGCAAGCGAAGGCATTCCCGTCATTGCCGAGACGATCATCGTTGAGGGGCGGGACGACACCAACAGCATCAAACGGGCCGTTGCGGCCGAAACGATCGAAACGCATGGCTTCGGGATCCGCAGGGAGACCTGGGAACTGATCGACAAAGCATACCGGACGACCGGCATCATCGTCTTTACGGATCCGGATCATGCCGGCGAGACGATCAGGAAACGCATTCTGGAGAAGTACCCGGATGCTCTGGAGGCGTTTCTCGACCGGGAATCCGCCCGCGACGGCGATGACATCGGTATCGAGAACGCAGCGCCGGAAGCGGTCCGCGAAGCGCTCGCCAAGGTGCACCGCGCAGCGGAGACGGCCAACAGCGCCCGGCGGGGAACGCCGGCGGACACCGCCGCGGCACCCGTGCCGTTCACCATGGAGGACCTGCGCGAAGCCGGTCTCATTGGCTCGGAGCAGGCAGCCGCTGCCAGACAGGCGGTCGGCAGAGCGCTTGGCATCGGATACGGGAACGCCAAAGCGTTTCTCCGGAAACTCAACCATTACGGGATCACAAGAGAGGACTTTGCACATGCCGCAGCACAGAGGAAAGACGAGTTATAGAACGCATGATCAGGTCCGGCCTATCAAGAGCCTCGGGCAGAATTTCCTGCGCGACCGGAACGTGATCGCGGCGATCGTGGACGGAGCAGGGATCGAAGAGAATGATCTGTGCATCGAGATCGGACCCGGCACCGGTGCGCTGACCTGCGGCGCTGCCGGACGCGCCAGGCATCTTGTCGCGGTCGAACTCGACCGCCACGTGCTCGGTCATCTGCGGCGCGAACTGGCGCAGCAGGGACTGACCATGCATGTCGACGAGTCCGCGGCGGAGCCTGCGGAGGCGTCTTGTGCGGCGCAGACGGAAGCTGTTTCCGCGCCAAAGGCTGGCGCGGCGCTCGACGAAGCACTGGCGACAAAGGCAGACGTGGAAGTCATCCTGGCGGATATCCTCAAAGTCGACCTCACTGCCCTGATCAACGAACAGAAAGAGAAAGATCCGGGGATCGCCGGGGCAACGCTCATCGGCAATCTCCCGTACTATATCACGACCCCGATCATCATGAAGGTCCTTGAAGAGGCGGTGCCTGTGCGCAGCCTGACCGTCATGATGCAGAAGGAAGTCGCGGACCGCATCCTCGCGCAGCCCGGCACCAAGGCGTACGGGGCGCTCAGTGTGGCGGTCCAGTATTACTGTACTGTCGAAAAGGTGGCCGACGCGCCGCGGCAATGCTTCCACCCGATGCCCAAGGTGGACAGTGTGGTACTGCGGCTCGACCGCAGAAAGGAAAAAGCGGCGGCACCGATCGACGAATCGCTCTTCTTCCTCTGCATCCGCGCCGGTTTCTCCAAGAGGCGCAAGACCTTGCTCAACTGTTTTACCGGGCTGTTCGGGATGGATAAAGAAGAAACTGCAAAACAGCTGCAGGCGGCGGGGATCGATCCGTCGCGCCGCGGGGAGACCTTATCGATCGCGGAATTTGCAGCGCTGGCGGATCATTTTGCTGCTCTGAAGGTTAACTGAAGAATAAGCGGGTATAACAACAGGCAGGACATCTGTTGTTTAGCCGGAGAATGCAGGAATGAGTAAAGACGAAAACAAATACCGCAAAATGGCAATGGCCGCGGATGAATTGAGTGACTATGCGCAGGAAGAAGTGGCGGCTGCCCGGCAGGCTGCAGGCCGCGGTCCTCTTGGCATGCTCAAAAAAGATGCGCGGCGCGCGCGGCGCGCAGCGCGGGAGCACAAGCAGGAGGTGCGTTCCCGGGCGCGGCGCATCCGGTCGGCGAGCAAAACGAGGACGGCGGCAGGGCGGTTTTTCTATAAGTATCTGCACAATTTCCTCGGTGTTACGTTCATGACGGCTTTCCTGATCGTCCTGGTGTCGGAAACGCTGGCAAGACAGACGGTCTACGGCGGGATCCTGTTCCTGCTGCAGCATCCGCTGGTCTTCCTGATCAATGTCCTGATCGTCTTCGCGACGATCACGCTGGCGATGTTCTTCCGGCGCAAATTGTTCATGTTCATCGTGCTCTCGGCAGCCTGGCTGGGGTTTGGCATCGTGAACGGCATCATCCTGTCGCAGCGCATGACGCCGCTGACGACGCACGATGTGATCGAACTCAAGGACGGTCTTTCGATCGCAACGAATTATTTCTCCACGCACCAGCTGGTCATGCTCGCGGCAGGCGCCGCGCTGCTCGTGATCGTGCTGTTCGTGCTGTTCATCAGACTTCCGAAAGCGCGGGAGAGGATCCATTACCGGCGGGCGCTGGCCACGTATGCGCTGATCTTTGCGATCGCGTTCGGCAGCGTTGTCGGCGGGATGCGGACCGGGAGCCTGGACACGTTCTTCCCCAACCTGGCATACGGCTACCGGGACAACGGGTTCAACTACTGCTTCCTGGCGACCTGGCTGGATCAGGGGATCCGCAAGCCGCACCACTATACAGCGCATTCCGTCAACGGCATCTTCACGATCGAGGAGCGCAACACGACCGTGCCCGGCAGACTGCCTGAAATGGCGCCGGACGGCACGGTGGTCACGGAAGAAACAGCGGCGGGCAATTCGCAGGACGGCAACATCCGGCACCCGAACATCATCGTCGTGCAGCTTGAGTCCTTTATGGATCCGACGATCATCAAGGGTCTGGAGTGCTCCGAAGACCCGATCCCTAATTTCCGGCGGCTGTCCAAGACGTACTCCTCCGGCAGGCTGCAGGTGCCGGCTATGGGAGCCGGTACGGCGAATACCGAGCTCGAGCTGATGACGGGGCTTTCCGTCAAATTCTTCGGACCGGGCGAATACCCGCACAAGACGATCCTGCGGGAAGAGACGTGCGAGTCGATCCCGTACGACCTCAAACTCTACGGGTACACGAACCACGCGATCCACAACCACCGCGGCGCGTTCTACGGCCGCAACAAGGTATATCCCAATCTGGGCTTTGATACATTTACCAGCCTGGAATACATGAACGGCATCACGAGAACGCCCAAGAACTGGGCGAAAGATGATATACTGCCCGGCGAGATCTTCACCGCGCTCGAGTCGACGGAGGGGCAGGACTATGTGTTCTGCATTTCGGTACAGGGGCACGGTAAATATCCGACCGTGCGGATGCTGTCCGACCCGGTGATCCGCGTCAGAGGGCTGGACAACGAAGAACTCCGCCTGCAGTGGGAGTATTTTGCCAACCAGGTCTATGAGATGGATCAGTTTGTCGGCGATCTGACCGATCAGCTGCGCGATTACGATGAAGACACGATCGTGATCTTCTACGGCGACCATATGCCCGCACTGACCAACATCTCCGAGGAAACGCTCACCGACGGGCGCAATATCTATCAGACCGACTATGTCATCTGGAGCAACTTCGATCTGCCGGAAGAGGACATGGACCTCTACGCGTACCAGGCCGGTGCCGTGATGCTGGACCGGATCGGACTCCACAACGGTACGCTCGTCACGTTCCATCAGAACCATATGGGGGATGACAATTACCGCAACGAGCTCAAAACGCTGCAGTACGACATGCTCTACGGCAAGCGCTACATCTACGATGGGGAATCGCCCTTCCTGCCCACCAATCTGAAGATGGGGGTCAAGGACATCAAGATCCTGAGTATCGAGAAGATCGGCGACAAGCACTATATCAAAGGTGAGAATTTCACTGAGTACAGCAAAGTCAATCTGGATGGGGAGATCCTCGACACCGTCTATGTCAGCCCCTCGCTGCTCGAACTGCGCGAAGACGTCGACGCGTCGGCGGTGCCGCGCATGAAGATCAGTCAGGTGGAGAAGAATAAAGAAATACTGAGTACCACGGAGTAAACTATGCCCGG
>JAWRJC010000028.1:0-21256 GCA_040307715.1 Clostridiales bacterium
TTCTTATGGCTGAGCATGACGCCCTTGCTGGCGCCGGTCGTGCCGGAGGTGAAGAGCAGCTCCGCCATCTCTTCCGCGTCGATCTGCGCGTCGATGAACCGCCGGTCGCCCGCATGGATGAGTTCGTAGCCTTCATCGACAAGGCGCTTCCACGACAGAACGCCGTCGTTGTCTTCCTCCGCGTCCATGTTGACCATGAGCTGCAGGTCGACTTTGCCCTTCTCCTTGATACTGCGGAACATTTTTTCCTGTTTTTTGCCCTTGAAGAAGATAGCTTTGACTTCCGCCGCCGCCATGAGTTCCTCCATCTGGGACTCATTGAGCTCTTTGTCGAGCGGGACCACGATGCCGGTGCCGCAGATGACGGACAGATAGGAGATGGCCCACTGGCTGCAGTTCTCGCCGGTGACGCTGATGCGCATGTCTTTGAAGCCGCGGTCGATCAGCGCCGTCCCCAGCGCGTTGACCATGTCGAGCGCTTCCTTGTACGTCATCTTGACGTAATTGCCGCCCTTCTTCCACTTCTGGTAAAACAGCGGATGATCACCGTACCAGTCGTCGCTGGCCGAGGAAACCAGCAGGTCTTTGACGTCCATGACCGGCCGGCTCTCGCGGTAGTACACCTGCGGATCCGGGGAGGTGTCGACGGCGTCGGACAGGGACTTCGCATAAGCGTAGTCGCGTTCTTTCAGTGCCTTGTAGTCCTGTTCATTCATCGGTTTCATAATCGGTCTTCCTCCCTAAATATCTTCTTCCTCTTCTCCGCTGAAGTTCGCCTGGTTGTGGCGCTTGATCTTGCGGGTCGTGGTCTTTTCGAATTCGGTCTTGCGGATGCCGATGCGCTGGACGCGCTTGTATGGCGGCATTTCGTCATTGGCTGCGTCCACGGCTTTCTTGATCAGCTCATGGATCTCTTCATCGGTCAGATCGCCGTGTTCTTCTTCGATCTGCGGGTAATCCGGGAAGATCTCCGCCTTGATGACGATGCCCTTCTCCGTACCGCTGTCGATGCCGTGGACGAGCGCTTCCGCGATGTAGTCCTGCTCGCCGAGCGTGAACTCGACTTCCTCCGGGAAGACGTTCTTGCCGTTCTTGGTGACGATGACGCTCTTTTTGCGGCCGGTCACATACAGGAAGCCATCCTTGTCGAAGTGGCCGATGTCGCCGGTGTGCAGCCACCCGTCCTGGATGACCTTGGCGGTCTCTTCCGGATTGTCGAAGTACCCCATCATGACGGACGGGCCGCGGCAGATGATCTCACCGTTGCCGGACTCGTCGACGTCGATGATCTTGATCTCCGTGCCGGGCATCGGCAGACCCGCGGAAGCCGCCTTGCCGTACCGGTCTTTATTGACCGCGATGATCGGCGCGTTCTCCGTCATGCCGTACCCCTGGAAGATCGGAAAGCCCATTGCCTCGAAGTCCTCGATGACGCGCGGGTTGATCGCCGCGCCGCCGACGATGAAGTGCTTGATCTCGCCGCCGAGCTGCTCGTGGACTTCTTTGAAGATCCTCTTGCAGACGAGCGGCTTATTGTACATCTTGGTGCGGCGGCTCATCTTGATCATCTTGAGCATCGCCGGAAGTTTGCCGGTCGCCTCGGCTGTCTTGAAAATGCGCTTGTGGAGCGCTTCGAAGATCAGCGGGACCGCGAGCAGTGTATTCGCGTGGAGTTCCTGGATGTTGGACTGGATGTACCGCAGCCCTTCGCAGATCGCGATCGTGATGCCCTGATAGAGACCCGTGAAAATGTGGCAGGTCATCTCGTATGTGTGGTGCATCGGCAGGACGGACAGCCCGATCTCGCCGTCGACATCCACGTACTTCGACATGTTGTAGACGTTCGCGACGATGTTGCGGTGGCTGAGCATGACGCCTTTGGCCATCCCGGTCGTACCGGACGTGAAGAGCAGCGCCGCCATTTCCTCCGGATCGATCTCGGCATCCACAAACCCGCGCTCGCCGTGGCGCAGGTGGATGCGGCCTTCGTCGATCAGATCCATCATCGCCAGTTCCCCCTCACGGGGCTTGTCGGTGTTCATATTGATATGCAGCTTGACCGTCTCTGTCATCGGCAGCACTTCTTTGATGACCTTCTCCATCTTGCGGGAGTAGATCAGCGCTTCCGCACCGGACCGGTTGAGCAGGTTCGCGATCTCCGGAGCCTTCAGTTCACGGTCGATCGGGACCACGACGCCCGTGCCCATCGTGACAGCAAAGTAGGCGACGACCCACTCGTAGCTGTTCTCGCCGATGACGGCGATCCGCTTGCCTTTCAGACCAAGGCTCACCAGGCTCGTCCCGAGGTAGTCGATATCTTTGATGAATTTGCCGTAAGTGATCGGTTCGAACGGTTCGCTGTGCTTTTTCTTCACTAAAAATGCCGTATTATTCTCGTATAATTCGGCACTCGAGGTGATGAGGTCCTTGATATCCGTGACCTCGCGGTGTTCGTAAAGAGCATCCTTGAATTTTTTACTGTTCATTGACCAATATCCTTTCGCGGCGCGCCAGTCTCGCACAGATCGCCGTTCCTCACAGTTGCCTGCCTTTGCGATTCTCTGCAGCGCCTATGTATACAGGATAAGTATATCACAAACTTTACCGTTAAGGAATCGCTCTGCCTCTATCTCCGCAATTCGGACGGCGGTCTAAAAAAGCGGATCAGGTGATCCGCTTTTCCGCCCGTATTTCCCGTGCCGCGGCTGTCAGCCGAACAGCGCCGCCAAGTTCTCTTTGAACGGCGGGCGGACGACGCCCTTCTCTGTGACGATGCCGGTGATGAGTTCGTGATCCGTTACATCGAATGCCGGATTATAACACTTGACCCCTTCCGGCGCCATCGGTTTTACGTAATGCATGCTGCGGATCTCTTCCCCGTCGCGCAGTTCGATCGGGATATCCGCACCGGACGCGCAGGACAGATCGATCGTGGACGAGGGGCCGAGCACATAGAACGGGATGCCGTAGTGCTTTGCGAGGATCGCCACACCGCTCGTGCCGATCTTATTCGCTGCGTCACCGTTCGCCGCCACGCGGTCGCAGCCGACAAAGCAGGCGTCGACCCAGCCGTTCTTCATGACGATGGACGCCATGTTGTCACAGATCAGCGTGACATCCACGCCGGCTTTCTGCAGTTCGTAGGCGGTCAGGCGCGCCCCCTGCAGGAGCGGTCTGGTCTCGTCCGCGAACGCCCGGATATGGATGCCGCGTTCCTGCGCCAGAAAGACCGGTCCGATGGCCGTCCCGTACCGCGATGTTGCAAGCGGACCGGCATTGCAATGTGTCAGGACGCCGTCGCCGTCTTTGAGCAGGGACAGTCCGTGCTCCGAGATCTGCCGGCACATTTCGATATCTTCCTTTTGTATGAGGACCGCCTCGTCACCGAGCGCCTGCACGATCTGCGCGGCAGCCGGCTTTTTCAGGAACGGATTGTCCGCATCCCCCGTGATCGCAGCGGCTCCCTGTGCGACAGCGATCTGCTTCGCCTTCTCGCGCGCCGCCTGCATCATCCGGTCGAGCGCCCACGCAAGGTTGACCGCCGTCGGGCGGCTGCTGCGGAGATAAGCTGCTTTCTTCTCCAACGCTTCCAGAAACGACTGTACTTCATCCTTCCCGGCCGGTGCCGCGCAATGCCCGTGATCGCTTGCCGTGAGCTGCTCCGCCAGCGCGTACATGCAGTACGCCGCGAAGATCCCGATCGCCGGAGCGCCGCGTACCTCAAGACGCCGGATCGCGTCGTACATCTCTTCCGCAGTCCGCACCCTCTTCAGCACATACTCGCCGGGCAGCCGCGTCTGGTCGACGATCTCAATGGCGCTTCCATCTGCCGAGATATGAACATTTTCCGCAAGCGGTTCCATCTTTTGCATAACAATCTCCTTCTGATTCTTGCCTGCAAGCCTTTTCAGGTATATCACATCGTCTCTTACTTATCGTTTCAGCAGCCGCTGGCGCAGTTTATAGTCCGGCAAAAACCGCTCCACGTACATCCAGAACTTCGGGCTGTGGCTCATCTCGTAGATGTGACACAGCTCATGTATCATGACGTACTCCAGTGCCTCTACCGGATACGCCGCAAGCCACAGGCAGATGCTGATCTTTGCGTGCTGCCCGCGCGGAGCGGTGCAGCTGCCCCACTGCGAGCGGGTGTCGCGCACGGTCCACTTTTCGGCATGTTTGCCGGTGCGTTGTTCCATGGCGGGGATGCGCGCATCGAGCGCCTTTTTTGTCTCGGCGCGGTACCATTCTTTGAGGAGCGCCTGGCCCTCTTCAGCCGTCAGTGCAGGAATCGCTCCGCCTGCCGTGCCGCCGGCCGCCTTCGGCACCATCCATGCCGCATTTTCATCAACGTACACGCCGGCTTTTCGTTCCCCGTGCGGGCCGCGCGGCGCGATACGCAAAGAAAGCGGTCTGCCCCACAGGTACACCGTCTGCCCATCAGAAAAATGCCGGATGATCCGCCCGTCCATCGACTGCTCACGCCGGCGGAGCTGGTGATCGATGCGGCTGCGGTACCGCCGGATGAAGTTCGCGATCTCAAACCCCGAAGTGTTTGCCGGAACCGTCACACGCACGACGCCGTCGGTGTCGATGCGCATGCTCATGCTGCGGACAGTCTTCCGCACGATCCGCACCGGCAGCCCTTCAAATGTCGTTTCGAAAACAGAAGGCACCGCCGCACCGGATGCAGTCTTTGCTTTTGGCTGCCGGGGCTTGCCCAGCCTGTCCCGTTTATTCCTCTTCATATTGCGCTTCTTCTGTCCTGCCCGGTCATGGCTTGCAGCTCCCGCATGGCTCATAGCCCAGGTCGATCAGTTCCTGCCGCGTGCCGCTGTACTCACGGCGGTTGGCAGCACTGATATCGATCGCCCCCTCGCAGTCCGGCGTATGGAACTTGCCGGAGCGGATATTGACGATATAGGTGACCTCGCCGTCCGGCTGCTGCGTCTTCGTCGCGTCGACTTTGCCGCCGCTCTTCCCGTTTTGTGCATCATCGCCGCTCTGCGATTCTCCACCACTGAACGTGCCTTTCGTCGCCAATTTGTTCTCCCCGGTCCTGTAGTCGATCTCGACCCCCGGCTGCACATTATAGATGTAAACATTGAAGTCGATGCCCACGCCGCTGTCCTCGACGGACTTCGCCATCATATGGACGCCGGAAGCAATGAGGTTTTTTCCTTCAAAGACCGGCGTTACACGGTACATGACGTGATTGCCGGTCGCGTAAATGTAGTGTGCAGTCATGGATTCGAAAGGCTCCATGATATCCGCGTTCAGGTAGCGGGTGCCGGTGATGAGATTTTTTTCGTTGGCATTCTCTCCGGCCAGAGAATACGCGATGAGATGGCTGCGGTTGTACAGATTGCCGCCCTCAATGAAATCGTATTTGTCGCTCTGCCAGCCGCTTGGATGGATATAGGAAATATTATCGCGCTGCCCCGTCGGCATGAGTTCCTCGCCGAGGCAGGCCTCCGCCGTCCCGCAGCGCCCGAGGTCGTCGAGGTCGCTGTAGGATTCGTAGGCCTCCGTGGTCATCTCCTTATCGGTGAAGGTCGCCCTGCCGCCGTTGATCTCCACATATCCGTCGCCGCTGTACGGCGGGATATCCTCGAGAGACAGGTCCCCCTGGTGCATGCCCTTCGGCCCGAACCATCCCCCCGTGCCAAGCAGCTTGCCGCCGGGACCGATCGTCATGACCAGCGCCAGCACGACAAGGAGGACTCCCGCCACGGTCAGCGCGAGCGTCCGTTTACCGGTCTGCTTTTTCATTTGCTGCGGTTCGTTTTTCTTGCTTTTCATACCGTTATTATAGCAGATGGCTAAGCGGGTATCCACGCATTGACAGACCACGCCGGGTCCGGACCTGCAGTTTTTCCCTGACCGTCACTAAACGGACGAGTGTTGGAATTCCCTTTTCTAACAAACAATTAGATAGTAATTGCCCCATGTATAGGATATAATAAGCCGAACGATAAAAGAAGGCACTGTTGGAGCCAGTGGATGGATAGATACAACTCCGTCAACAACACCAAAAACGATTTTCGGATCGCTTTCTGGAAACTCTACGAACGCAATCCGGCCGAAAAGATCTCCGTGAGTGAACTGTGCAGGGTCGCAGGATACAACCGGACTACTTTTTATGTCTATTATGACAATATCTACGATCTTCTTCACAAGTGCATCGAAGAGATGATCCGCCCCCTCGAAACGCACCTTGGCGGTCTGCAGCGCTTGTGCTCCCGGGAAGACAAGGGCGTGCTGGAGCGTCTCTATATGACGATCCTTAAGACCAACGAGAAACGCATCCGCCTCCTCATTGAGCGCCACCAGCTGTATATCCTGGAAAACAGAGTCAAGGATCTGATCAAACCGATCCTTTACGCGATGCACGACGGCAGTACACTGTCTTCCTGCGATCTCGACTACATCCTCGAGTATGAGCTGGCTGCCGTATTCGGGGTCATCGCCAAATGGTTCCGCGATCAGGATATGACCGACCAGGAAATCATCTGCCTGCTGATCGATTGTTCGCAGACCGGCGTCATCAATCTGCTCAACGAAAACAGCGTTGTTGAAGACAGCGAGATCAGAGCCGCACAGGACAGAGCGATCCTGGACAAGATCATCGAGGAACTGGAAGCGCAGAAAGAGTGAGTTCCCCGCGGAATCGCTCCACCAAATGACCGGATCAAAAAGCCGCCGCAAGCCCCCCGCCTGCAGCGGCTTCTTTTATGCTGCAAAGGTTCTCCGGTTTGCGTTCCGGCGCGCATTCTGATACAATGCTTTTCACGCGAACTATTATCTAGCTACTACTATATATCTGACAGGAGTTCTTTTTTTATGGAAAAACCAGCAAAGACACACCATCACAGGGAGCGCAGTGCCTTCTCCGGTAAACTCGGTTATGTCCTCGCGACAGCCGGCGCCTCCGTCGGCCTCGGGAACATCTGGAGATTTCCCTATCTCGCCGCGAAATACGGCGGCGGCGTCTTCCTTCTCACCTATCTCATCCTGATGCTGACCTTCGGCTACACCATGCTGATCTCGGAGACCGCCATGGGCCGCATGACCAAGCACGGTCCGGTCGGCGCTTTTGCCAGATTCAGCGATTCCGGATGGTCGAAGTGCGGCGCCTGGATCAATGCGATCGTACCGATCATCATCCTGCCCTACTACAGCGTGATCGGCGGCTGGGTCCTCAAGTACCTGGCCGGGTACATCACCGGAGCGACACAGGCAATGGCAGCTGATGACTACTTCGTGAATTTCATCGGCGACGGTTCGAGCGTGGAACTGTGGTTCCTCCTCTTCTCGATCGCCGTCATCCTGGTCATCATCGCGGGCGTTGAAAAGGGCATCGAGCGCGTCGCCAAGATCATGATGCCGGTCCTCGTCGTTCTGGCGGTCGTCATCGCGGTCTATTCCATGACCCGCCCCGGTGCGGCGGAAGGCATCAAGTACTTCCTTGTCCCGAATTTCCATGATTTCTCGATCATGACGATCGTAGCGGCGATGGGACAGATGTTCTACTCGCTGTCCATCGCGATGGGCATCCTCTATACCTACGGTTCCTACATGCACAAAGATGTGGACCTCGAACGCACACAGCTGGAGGTCGGGTTCTTCGACAGCGGTATCGCCATCCTTGCGGGGCTCATGATCATCCCCGCGGTCTTCGCCTTCTCCGGCGGCGACCAGGAAGCGATCCTGCAGTCCGGTCCGTCCCTTATGTTTATCACCCTGCCCAAGGTCTTTGCGAGCATGGGCATCGGCACCATCGGCGGTTTCCTGTTCTTTGTTCTGGTGCTGTTCGCCGCCCTGACATCCGCGATCGCGCTGGCAGAGACATGCACATCGACCTTCGTCGATCAACTCGGCTGGAACCGCGTCCGTGCCACGATCCTGGTCTTCGTCATCATGGTCGGTCTCGGCACACTGTCCTCGCTGGGCTTCAACGTCCTCGGCGGTGTCACGATCATCGGCATGGGCTTCCTCGACTTCTTCGACTTCATCTCCAACTCCGTGATGATGCCGATCGGCGCGGCAGCGACCTGCCTCTTCATCCTGCATACCGTCAAGGTGAAGACAATCGAAGAGGAGGTCCGGCTGTCCGGACCCTTCCGCTGGGTCGGGCTGTACAGGTTCTGCCTGAAGTATCTGGCACCGGCGTTCTGCATCATCATCCTGGTGAGCGCCGTTCTGAACGTCTTCGGCGTGATCTCGATCTAAAGATACCCGTACCGGTCTTTATACTTCAGCAGGAACCCCCAGGCAACGATAAATCCCAGGAGCTGCGCGAAGAACATGGCATACCAGAGCGCTTCCGCTCCGAACAGTTCGGCCGTCAGGACCGTACACCCGAGCTGCAGCACGAGGATGCGGATCACAGAGATCACGCCTGCCACACCGCCATTGTTCAGCGCGGTGAAGAACACCTGGGAGAAGTACCCAAACCCCATGAAAATATAGCTCAGACTGTAGATGCGGAATGCGTGGACCGTCAATGCCAGAAGGTCCGGGTCATACGATACGAACAGTCTGGAACACGGAACAGCGAACAGCACGCTGAATCCCGCCCCGAAGAGACACGCGCCCATCTCAATGATAAAGCTTTTGCGCAGCAGGTTTTTCAGTTCCGGTTTGTTGCCCGCGCCGTAGTGGAACGAAACGACCGGAGAAATGCCGATGCAGTAGCCGAAGAAAATGCTGGTGAAGACCATGCTGAAGTACGAAATGACGCCGTATGCAGCAAGTCCGTCCTCCCCGATCAGCCGGAGGAGTTCGTAATTGAACACCAGTGAAACCAGCGACGCCGACGCGTTCGCCATGAACTCCGCGATCCCGTTGTAGCAGGCACGTCCGATGCAGTGCCAGTCCATGCGCGTCTTCCCGAGCCGGAGCAGACTGTCGTTCGGCCGGAAAAAGAAGACCAGCGGCCCGTACCCGCCGACACACTGGCTGAGCACGGTGGCAGCCGCCGCGCCGACGAGTCCTAAGCCGAGTACCCCGACGAGCAGAAAGTCCAGGATCATATTGAGGACACCTGCCCCGATCGTAAAGTACAGACCCAGCTTCGGCTTTTCGGCAGTGATGAAAAAGAGCTGGAAATGGTACTCCAGCATGAACGGCGTCATCCCGATGGTGAGGATGCGGCCGTACAGCACGGCATCGCGGAGCAGTTCCCCTTCCGCGCCGAGCGCGCGCCCGATCGCGGGCATGAGAATGGCCATTCCGACCGACAGCAGTACCCCGAGCACCGCGCACGCATACGTGAGCAGTGAGAAATAGCTGACCGCGCGGTCGTGCTCACGCATCCCGAGCAGCTTGCCGACGAGCGCCGCACCGCCGACGCCCAGCATGAAACCGAACGAGCTGATGATCATAAGCGGCGGAAAGATGAGATTGACCGCCGCCAGCGCCGTCGAGCCCGCAAAGTTGGACACAAAGAACCCATCTACGATCGTATAGATGGATCCGAAAATCGTCATGATGATAGATGGGATCGTGAACCGGAACACCTTTCCGTAGGTGAAGTGATCCGACAGTTTGACTCTTTCTTTTTTTGTTAAGGAATCGCCGTGCTCTGCTTCTGCAAGCTTTGCACGGCGTTTCTGTTCATTCTGCATATGATCTCCCGGTGTTTCACCGGTCAGTTATTTTACTAGTACATCCGGTAGAACGTCGGCTTGCCGCGGCTGTCTCTGTAGTGCACGTTGCTGACGATGATGCCGACCGACGGGCTGCTGGCATGGACGACCTGTCCGTTACCCATGTAGATCCCGACGTGGCCGCCCCAGTTGACGAGGTCGCCCGCCTGCGCATTGCTCTCGGAAACCGGCGTGCCCACCTGATCGTAAGAGACACGCGGGATGTGGATCCCGAAGTGCGCGTACACGCCCTGCGTGAAGCCGGAGCAATCGCAGCCGTTGGACAGGCTCGTGCCGCCCCAGACATAGGGGCATCCTACGAACTGCAGCGCGTAGTCGACGATATCGGAACCGCCGGAGTAGGTGCTCACGGTCGAGCTGTTGCCGTAGCCGGAATCATTGCCGCTGCCGCCGCCGGAGCTGCCCGAATAGCTGTTCTGTGCCGCCGCTGCCGCCGCCGCGGCTCTTGCCTCCTCGGCTCTGCGGGCTTCTTCCGCCTTCAGTTCCTCAAGTTCTCCCTGCAAAGACTCGGTCTCTGCGTCGACCTGCGCCTTATCCGCACCGAGCGCTTCGTAATTGTCGTACAGCATTTCCTGCTCCAGCGTCATCTCGTCGATCTTCGCAGACATCTGTTCCTGCTGTTCGGCGAGCGCTTCCTGCAGTGCTTTTGTCTCCTCGTACTGCCCTTCCAGCACTTCCACGATTTCCTTGTCGCCGCTGTAAATGCGGGAGACAAGTTCCACGTTGCTGATCAGGTCCGTTACGTTCTCCGAGGAAAGGATCACGTCTACAAATCCGATCGTGCCGTTCTTATACATGTTGCGCAGGCGCTGATCCAGATTTTTGAGGTTGCGTTCCAGGTCGCGCTGCTGCTGTTCGAGTTTTTTCTCGTTCTCGCCGATCTCCATCTGGAGCGATGCGATCTCGTTCGACAGTTCGCTGATCCTGGATCTGGTCGCATCGATCTCCGCCTGCACATCCGCCATCTCCTGTTCGAGCTGCTCGGACTGCTGCTGGTTGGCGTCGATCTCCTCCTGCAGATCATCTTTCTTATCCGCAAACGAGAAGGTCAGCGTCATAGCAAGGACCAGAGCGATGCAAAGGATCGTCCGAAGACCAAGGTGCTTTGTTTGATTGGTATTATATTTCTTCATGGTCATATCCTGTTTCATTCTTTCTTATTGAAGACTGTGCTGCCACATCTGGTGCCCGGCACCAGGACATACATCTACATCTATAATACTACTACTCCTCCTCAAAAAAGAAAAGCCTTTCAGCAAATTTACATAAAACCACTGCGTTTATGGTATGATGAGGGCAGAAACGACCTCAAAACCATCGATTCCTGCCATTTTCCGCAATCTGCCGCGAATAGACAAGGTATTTATAACATGACGTTCCATTACACATCCGATCTGCTTGCCTATATGGCCGAAAAAGGCCGCAGCGACATTGCGGTCGAAGTCGCCGCCACCAACCACTCCGACATCGATGTCACGGAGATCTATATCCGGCTCGTTTCCCGCAAGATGCTGCAGGAACTCCGGAAGAAAAACTACCGGATCATCGAGACCTCCGTCGGCAAGGTGGCACTGCCGCCCTACCGGCTGCACTATGACGAGACGGTCACCTTCGGGCTGAAGCGGTTCCTGTTCTTCAGAAGCCTGACATACGATGGGATCCGCCTGTAGCAGCAGCTCTCTGTTCGCATTTTCAGAACAGACCGCCGCACACAAAAAGAGCAAAGGCCGCATGACCTTTGCTCTTTCTTTTGCCTGGAATCAGCTTGCGTCTGCCGCTTAAGCAGCTGCTTCCGCTTTTTTCGCCGCCTGTCTCTTGAAGGTGGCTGCCGCCTCGATCACGAGGATGACCGCGAGAACGACCATCGCGATCGCGAAGATCAGCTGGAAGTAATGCCCCCAGAGCGGATCCGCCGCCATGGACGCAGCATCCGGATGCGCCGCCGCATAGCCGCCGATCGCCGCGAACTTCTTCATGATGGTCATGACCAGAGAAGTCAGCGTCGCGCAGAGCATGAAGCACATCGGAAGGTAGAACATCTTGTTGTTCTTGCCGACTTCACCCAGCCATGCGCAGACCGCGAGGAGCGCAATGCCCGCGAGCAGCTGGTTGGCCGCACCGAACAGCCCCCAGATCTGGGACAGGGACAGCCCGCCCAGGACGCAGCCGATGATGACCATGAACAGAGTGCCGAACAGCGGATGCGCGAGGAGTTTGCGGATGCCGGCCGCTTCTTTCCAGTTCGATTCGCCTTCCTTGAGGAACAGCTCGCCGAACATGAAGCGGGACAGTCTCGTCGCGGAGTCGAGGGACGTCAGCGCGAAGACGGAGACCGCCAGCGTCAGCAGTGCGTAGATCGTGTTGTAAACGGTCGTGCCTTCCACGTTGAACATGGTCGCGATGCCAGCCGCAAATGCGACGGACGGAGAACCGAATTCACCGCCGGTGAACTTGGTGAAGACCATGCCGACCGCGATCAGGGAGATGACACCCAGCGCCGACTCGATGAGCATGGAGCCGTAGCCGATCGGCTTGGCGTTCGCTTCATTGTCGAGCTGCTTGGAGGAAGTACCGGTCGAGATCAGGGAATGGAATCCGGAGCACGCGCCGCAGGCGACCGTGATGAACAGCGCCGGGAACAGTGTGCCGGATGCATTCGACCAGCCTGTGAATGCCGGGATCTCGAAAGTCGCTCTGCCGGTGAATGCGCAGCCCGCGATACCGAGGACCGCCAGCGCCATCATCGCGTACAGCAGATAGCTGGACAGATAGTCGCGCGGCTGAAGCAGGATCCAGACCGGAACGAGCGAAGCGACCGCGATGTACAGACCGATGAAAATGATCCATGCGGTGCGGCTCATCGCGAAGCCGACATTGAGGCCGAGGATGACGATCAGGACGATCACGGCAATGCCGACTGCTGTCGCGGTCTTGGTGTTCATCCCGTAACGGTTGGTCATCAGACCGAACACGACCGCCAGGACGATGAAGAGCACGGAGATGATCGCTGTGGTCTGGTTGCCGTTCGGGCTTGTCACGAAGCCGGACTGCCCTGCGTCAGGCAGCGTCATGAAGGTGCCCGCGACGACGTTGACGAAGGACGCGAGTACCAGGATCAGAACGAGCAGTGCGAAGATGATAAAGAGTTTCTGCGCACGTTTGCCCATACTCTTTTTGATGATCTCGCCGACGGATTTACCGCCGTTGCGGATCGAGGCGAACAGAGAACCGAAGTCCTGCAGGCCGCCGAAGAAGATACCGCCGATCACGCACCAGAGAAACACCGGGACCCATCCGAATACACTGGCCAGGATCGGACCGTTGATCGGCCCCGCGCCGGCAATGGACGAAAAGTGGTGCCCCATCAGAACGTACGGCTTCGCCGCCACGTAGTCGACGCCGTCCTCCATGGTCTTGGCAGGCGTCGGTCTTGACGGATCCACGCCCCACTGCTTCGCCAGCCAGCTGCCGTACGTCAGATACCCGATGAACAGGATCGCGAGTGCAGCCAGAATGATGAATAATGCAGTCATAAGAAACACTCCTTACTGTAACTAATAATAAGAAATAAGATCATCTATCGCGAAAGAGTCTTTCGAGATCCCGTCCGTGGCGGTTGGAAACGGTCTTCTCCTGTGAAAGATCTCTTGCTGCGATCCGCAGTATGCTCGAGCCGTGCAGCCCGAATTGATAACTCTTGAAGCGCCGCTGTTTTTTGATATACGCAGCCGCCTCTTTATCGATGGTGTCCGCGATGATGAGCAGGATGCCGTCGGTGCTTTTGTGCTCTTCTTTCGGAATCGCTCTTTTCAGCGCTTCTTCCCAGACGGTGTCTGCCAGCTGCCGCACAGTCGCCAGGTCCAGTTTCTCCGGATCGGCGAAAAAGACGTATTCCTGCGCATCGAACGCCGCGATCTTCGCCGCCCGGATGAGCATGTACCCCTCGCTGTGCGTTGCAAAGGATGCTTCCGCAATGAACGGCGGCATCGGCGTCTTTCGGTTCACATTGTAGTAAGTCTCATACGACTGAAGGAGTTTCTCCATCGCCGCTTTTCTGTCTGTCATGCCCCTTCTCCTGCTGCTTGTGCCTGCCCCGGGGCAGCAGACTCTTCTCCGCGTTCCCGCGGTGACCGGAAGTCTGCGTCCGGCATCTTTTCCTTTAACATGCCGATCAGTTCCTGCGCCGCCGTTTTCCCCGGCAGCGGGATGTCGGCGATTTCCTTCTCTGCGTCACGGATCACCAGGTGTTCGTACTCGATCTCTCCCCTGCCGCAGCACATCTTCACCGGCACCTGATACACCCGCCGGAAGCACCCGGCCACATCCTGATACGGGACGTAGCAGGTCATAAGCCCGGAACGAAAAAACAGCACAGTATCCCCCACACGGACCGTGCCTGTTTGTTTCGCGCTCTTATATTCACTTTGCAGGGCGGCGTCAGGGTAGGACGCGGCTGAAATCGAATGAAATTTCATATTGACAATATAGTTTCTGAACATTTACTACAATGCACCTGTACCGGGAAAATGTCAATCATTTGCGCAAAAATAGAGCCCAAATTATTCAGAATCCTCAAATAGCAATGTTTTTCATAACGGAATCAAAAAATGCCGTTCTCCCGCAAAGGGAGAACGGCATATGAGTTTTATCCGTCTTTCAGGTTCTAGAACCAGCCGAATCCGAAGAAGCTGTCCAGCTGTCCGAGGAGCACCAGCAGTGTAAACAGCGGTGCAACAAAGCGGATGCAGAACCGGTAGAACTTCTCAGTCTTGAAGGACGAGCCGAGGCGCACCTCGTTGGGCAGGACATCGCGGTCGATCCAACCGAAGAAGATCGTTGTCAGGAACGCACCGATCGGCATCAGAATGCCTTCGGAAATCAGATCGAAACCATCGACCCAGCAGAACTTGCCGAACATCGCCGGGAAGTAGGAACCGAGTCCGTCGCAGGCGACGAGCACGCCGATGATCGTGGTGGCGATACCGAAGCCCCAGGCGAGTTTCTTTCTCTGGTTGCCCTTGCCCTTGTTGATGCCGAGGTCGATGAAGGAACCGATGATGGCTTCCAGAACGGACATCGCGGATGTGATCGCTGCGATCGCAACGAGCGCATAGAACAGCATGCCGAAGAACGGGCCAAAGCCGCCCATGTTATTGAAGACTGTCTGCAGTGTCATATACAGCAGGCCAACACCGCCCGCCGGATCCTGCCCTTCCGCAAAGACAGCCGGGAAGATCGCCAGCCCCGCCATGATCGCGACGAGTGTGTCCGCGATCGGGATGATGAAGCTGTTTCTTTCCAGATTCTGTTCCTTGTCGAGATAGGAACCGTAAGTGACCAGGATACCCATGGCGATGGACAGCGAGAAGAAGAGCTGCCCGCCTGCTGCCGCAAGCACGGAGATCCAGCCGGTCCCTGCGAACACCGCAAAGTTGGGCTTGAACAGGAACGACAGACCTGCGCTTGCGCCAGGCAGTGTCACACTGCGGATGATGACGATGACCAGCATGATGAACAGTGCCGGCATCGCGATCTTGTTGAAGCGCTCGATGCCTCTCTTGACACCGAAGCTGACGATCAGGATAACAATGAGCGAGAAGATGATCGTCCAGATCGAAGACTGCATCTGGTCCCCGGCGAGAGCGCCGAAGTACTCCGACCCGTCTACACCGCCGACACCCCAGCTCGCGCCGAAGATGTCACCCATATTGGCGATCGTGTACTTGATGCAGTAGCCGCCCAGATAGCAGTAGAAGCCCATGATCAGGAACGGGACCAGAACGCTCATCCAGCCGACGAATGCGTACTCCTTGCGGATCTTGGTGTACGCCAGCGCGACGGACTGGTGTGTGTGACGTCCCAATGCCAGTTCGGTCATGATCAGCACATAACCGGCAAAGACCAGCAGGATCAGATACAGCAGCAGAAAACCGAACCCGCCGTTGGCGCCCAGTTTGTACGGGAAGCCCCACATATTGCCGAGGCCGACCGCCGAACCGATCGTCGCCAGCAGGAATCCGAGGTTGCTGCCCCAGGCTTCCCTGTGGTGATGGTGATGGTGATGATGTTCCATATAATACCCCTTTGTTGAATTGTGTAAAAGAATCCTAATAATACCGTCAAAACATATAAAGCCCTAATAGTATATGCGATTCTCGTTGATACGTCAACGTTTCTACAGTGTATACATCATTCTTACCCTGCCGTACACCGGCCCCCTGCTCGCAGCGCGGAAAAAAAGACCGGGCACATGGTGCCCGGTCCTTTGGATCGATCAACAACTGCAACTGCGCTGTTTCCCTGTCCGGAAACGCCTGCACAACTACTTTTTCTTGGAATCCAGATAATCGCTGCTCTTGAAGAACTCCTTGGTCAGCTTGAAGACGACCGGTGAGAGTGCGAACAGTGCGATGAAGTTCGGAATCGCCATCAGACCGTTGAGCGTGTCCGCGATGTTCCAGACCGCCGCAATCGGGCTGACACAGCCGACCACGATGACGATGATGAAGATCAACTGATAGATCTTGACCGCTTTCATGCCGAACAGGAACTGTGCGCAGCGGGTGCCGTACAGCGACCAGCCGAGCATCGTCGAGTAAGCGAACATGATGAGCGCGAGTGCGATGAAGGCCGCGGAGAGCTTGCCGCCCCAGACCGTACCGAACGCGGTGGAGATCAGTGATGTTCCGGGGACCTCGCCGAAGGTGATCGGGATCTCGCTGATGATGATGGTCAGAGCGGTCATGGTGCAGATAACGATGGTGTCCATGAAGACTTCAAAGATACCGAACAGACCCTGATGGACAGGACCTTCCGTATCTGCAGCCGCATGTGCGATCGGTGCGGAGCCAAGGCCGGCTTCGTTGGAGAATGCACTTCTTCTCAGGCCCCAGATGAGCGCCATGCGGGTCGTGATGCCAGCGCCTGCACCGAGGACAGCCTTCGGAGCGAATGCCGCTTCGAAAATCTTCCCGAACGCATCGCCGATATGGGAAATGTTACCGAAGATGACGACCAGGCAGAAGATGATGTACAGCAGAGCCATGATCGGGACCAGTTTCTCCGTCACAGAACCGATGCGCTTGATGCCGCCGAACAGAACGATCGCTGTCAGCGTCGCGAGCAGGATGCCGACGATCCACTTCGCTGCGACAACGTTGCTGAAATCAGGCGAGAACGCTGTGATCGCGCCGATGATCGAGTCCATGATGGAGTTGGCCTGTGACATGTTGCCGATACCGAACGCCGCCAGCGCGCCGAACAGCGAGAACAGGACAGCCAGCCACTTCCACTTCGGGCCGAGACCGTTTTTAATGTAGTACATCGGACCGCCGACCCAGTCACCCTTCGCATCTCTTTCACGATACTTGATGGAAAGCGCTACCTCACAGTACTTGATGCACATGCCCAGAAGAGCCGCGCACCAAAGCCAGAAAATGGCGCCGTAACCGCCAAGCGCGATGGCCTGAGATGTGCCGACGATGTTACCGGTACCGACCGTTGCCGCAAGCGCAGTCGTAACAGCCTGCAGCGGTGTGACGGCACCTTCGCCTGCCTCTTTCTTCCTGAATACTTTACCCAGAGTGTTCTTCATCGCGAAATGGAAGTGGCGGAACTGGATCGCGCCATTCCCGATCGTAAAGTAAAGACCACCTACGAAGACGCAGGGCAGGAGGATGTAGATCCACGCTATCGTATTCAGCGTGTCAGTTAAAAAATTATAAAGAGCAGTCATAAATACACCTCCTTACTGTATATAATTGCTATTTTTATAATAACCTCTAATCTGTCGCAAGGTCAATAAATCCGCGCCGTTATTTTTTTAACTTTCAGAATATTAACTACGAATCAGGAATCACTTTTTTCTGCTTGCCGCCGCTCCTTGGCGCGCCTGCATTGTGTCCAATATGAACACAAGTATACAATTATACTATCGACAAACGCGATGGCTTCATGTAAAATTTGTATTAAATTACAAGGGGATATCTTTGTGTATCTGTAATTATTTTTACTTATATCAAGGAGGGTTTATTATGACTGTCATTGGCAACATCGTGGCGGCCATCTCCGGGGTCCTGTATCAGCCCTGGTGTGTCCCGCTGCTGCTCGTGTTCGGCGGGATCTGGTTTACCTGCCGCTCGGGTCTGATGCAGGTGCGCTTCTTCGGGGAGAGCATCCGCGTCGTCTCGGAAAAACCACATACCGAAAACGGCATCTCGTCGTTCGGCGCCCTGATGGTATCGACCGCATCCCGTGTTGGTACAGGTAACATCATCGGCGTTTCCGCAGCCATCATCTCCGGCGGTGAAGGCGCGATTTTCTGGATGTGGGTCACAGCGTTCCTCGGCGGTGCAACGGCTTTCGTTGAGTCCACGCTGGCACAGATCTACAAAAAGAAGAACCCGGACGGCTCCAGCTACGGCGGCCCGGCGTTCTACATGCATCAGGCACTGCATGCAAGATGGCTCGGTGTCATCTTCTCCATCCTGATCATCTTTACCTACGCAGTCGGCTACAACATGCTCGCAGCATACAATCTGCAGACCTCGTTCAAAGCGTTCTCCTTCTACAATGAATCGAGCACGCCGGCAGTCATCGGTGTCATCCTGATGGTCCTGTTCGCTGTCATCGTTCTCGGCGGTGCCAAGAGACTGGTCAACGTCACCGGCATCCTTGTCCCGATCATGGGCGTTCTGTACGTTGCGATCTCGATCCTGGTACTGGTCATGAACGCAAGCAACCTGGGCGCAATGTTCGGCCGCATCTTCGAGAGCGCGTTTGATTTCAAAGCGATCTTCGGCGGATTCACCGGCAGCTGCCTGATGTTCGGTCTGAAGAGAGGTCTCTACTCCAATGAAGCTGGTATGGGTTCTGCGCCGAACGCAGCTGCGACGGCGGATGTTTCCCACCCGGCCAAACAGGGTCTTGTGCAGATGCTTTCCGTCTTCATCGACACCCTGCTCATCTGCTCGGCAACCGCACTGATGTGCCTGAGCACAAATGTGATGCCCGCTGATTATGCGGACAAGGAACCGATCCAGTTTGTACAGGACAGCATGAGCTCCACGCTCGGCAGCTTCGGCCCCGTCTTCGTCACGGTTGCGCTGACCCTGTTCGCATTCACCACCCTGATCGGTAACTATTCGTACTGCGAAGGCTGCCTCAAGTTCATCCTGAAGAGAGATCCAAGCAAAGGCTTCCTGACTGTCTTCCGTCTGATCGCCAGTGCCATCATCCTGCTCGGCGCGATCGCAAGCGCGGGCCTCGTATGGGATACTGCTGACATGGCACAGGGTCTCATGGTCGTGACCAACGTTCCGTCCATCCTGATCCTCGGCGGCGTCGCCCTCAAGTGCTTCAAGGACTACGAGAGACAGAGAAAAGAAGGCAAGAACCCTGTCTTCAAAGCGGCGAACATCGGTCTGTTCGACAAGCTCGACTTCTGGCAGTAAACGCTTAGCCGCAGCCTGGTCAAGGCTGACAATACGAACCAAAAACCCCTGCGCAGCCGCAGGGGTTTTTATTGCCTGTTCCATTTTGCCAGGAGCGCCGTTTCAGCTGTGCACTACTGCACTTTCTCGAAATCGCTCTTCGGGTGCTTGCACAGCGGGCAGACCCAGTCTTCCGGCAGATCTTCGAACTTCGTGCCGGGCGCGATGCCGTTCGCAGGATCGCCGTCCTTCTCCTTGTATTCATACCCGCAGATCTTGCAGCGCCAGACAGCCCCGTCCGCCGGATCGGCCGGCTTGCCGGGCTGCGGTTTAATGCTGCTCTGATAGTACGAATACGTGCAGCTTGCCGCCTCGCTCAGGACTTTCATATCATCGATCGTCGCCACAAAGAACGTGTGCGAGCCGAGATCGAACATCTCTGTGACGGTGCAGCACATGACTGCATTCGTTCCCTTTGTAATATACGGAATGCCGTTCGCTGCACCTGCACAGTCCTTATACCCGAGGAATTTGTCCACATCGCGGCCGGACTGCATGCCGAAGTGTTTGAACAACTCGAAATCCGCCTCTTCACTGATGATCGAGACGTTGAACTTTCCGGATTCCCTGATCATATCATGCGTCAGGTTGGCCTTGTTGATCGCAAGACCCAGTCTTGTCGGATCATTGGCCACCTGGATCGCCGTATTGGAAATACAGCCGTTGAACTTGCCGTCGCTGAACGTTGTGACGACGAACAGTCCATAGGTCAGTTTATACATCGCTTTCGGATCCATACTATTCCTCCCTTTCTTTTTCGAGCAGCCCGCCGACAAGCACAAAGTGCTCCGGCAGACGTCCTTCTTCGATCCATTCGATATCGACCCCGCAAACATCGCGGATGGTCTTCCCCACATTGCCGCCGAGCGATTCGATCGAATACCGCATTTGGCCGGGATGCCTGCACGGCGCACCGGCCGGACGGGTGCATCCCTCACAGATCGCACAACTGCCCGCGGAGAGCGGCATACTGCCGGAGCGGACGGCACGCAGCGATTCCAGTTCGTCCGTGATCTCCTGCTTGACTCTTCCCAGAACGGCTTCCATCTCCGTTTCCGTCCGGTCGCCGGTGTAGGTGACGCGCCTGCCCACGATCAGCAGACTGCCGTAGGCGCGCCAGACATCCATGGGGTCAAAGTCATAGGGCGGGCATGACCAGAGCTGTCCATAGTTCGGGCACTCCCGGCAGCAAGCCAGGAAGCCCTCTACGTCGACGTACCCTTCCAGATACGCCGGGATACCGATCCGGCCCTCAAAACGTTCCACTCTGTACTCCATGCTCCCCTCCCCGGCTGCACGATCTTTCTTCTCACAGTATAGCACACCCCGCCTTGCGCAACATCCGCGGTTTTGCACAAACCGCCGGCTTTTTGCGCACGCTGCGCGATTTCTTGAATTCACACACCTGCTGGAGTATACTTTTTCTGACAGAGGCGCAGGACTGCGCCCACGGAATCGCCCTTCCCGCCGCTCTGCACGGGAGAAGCGCGCACCGCATTGCAGAACAGGACCTATGGAAAACAATAAAAAAACCGTCCTGCTGGGCATCTCCGGCGGGATCGCCGCCTACAAATCGGCTTATGTCGCCAGCGGCCTGAAGAAAAAAGGCTACCATGTGCATGCCGTCATGACAAAAAACGCCTGCGAGTTCATTTCCCCGCTGACGTTCGAGACCCTGACGGAAAACCGCGTCTGCGTCGACACCTTCGACCGCAATTTCGAATTCAAAACACAGCACATCTCGCTGGCCAAAGCGGCGGACCTCGTGCTGATCGCACCGGCGACCGCCAATATCATCGCCAAACTGGCGAACGGGATCGCCGACGACATGCTCACGACCACCGTGCTCGCCTGCACCTGCCCGAAGGTCATCGCGCCCGCGATGAACACCGCGATGTATGAGAACATCGCCACGCAGGTCAACCTGCAGATCCTGAAGGACCGCGGCTGGCTGATCGTCGATCCGGCGGAAGGTCTGCTCGCCTGCGGTGACGTCGGCAAAGGCAAAATGCCGGAACCGGACGTTCTGATCCGCTGCGTGGAGCAGATGATCGCCAAGGAAAAAGACATGACCGGGATCAACCTGCTCGTCAC
>JAWRJC010000029.1:0-2827 GCA_040307715.1 Clostridiales bacterium
ACATCAGCATCAACGATTGCGCCAGAATGTCGCTGATGATCCGGCGCGCGCCGACGGCTGCGTGGACGACGCCGCACTGGCAGGAAGAGATGGAGAAGATCGACAACTGCATCGAGTGCTACCAGTGTGCCGAGAAGTGCCCGTACGGTCTGGATACACCGGCTCTTCTGAAACGCAATCTGGAGGATTACCGCAAGGTCATCGCCGGAGAAATCACCGTTTAGGCTGCCCATTGGACAGTCATTGATGAATTGCTTCCTTTGAATGAAAAATTATACAAAATCACATTTTTGGTGTTGTCAATCCCGGATGCTTGTGGTATACTCATCAAGTCGGAAACGACATGATCCGTTAGCTCAGCTGGGAGAGCGTCTGGGTGACAACCAGAAGGTCGATAGTTCAAGTCTATTACGGATCACCAATTCATCCGCTCGGGTAACCGGGCGGATTTTTCTTATGCAAAAGGACTGAACCCTTTGCATTGGCTGAGCGATTCCGATACAATAAAAATATAAATCGACAGTGGTTCCGCAGATGCTGCGGAAAGGCCCGTCGTCTGCGGATTGTTTAAAAGGAGGAAGTATTATGAAGTATGTATGCGGAGTATGCGGATACACCTATGATGAGGACCTGGGCGATCCGGATAACGGGATCGAAGCAGGGACCAAATGGGAAGATCTGCCTGAAGATTTTGCCTGCCCGCTCTGCGGTGTCGGCAAGGATCAGTTCAGCGAAGAATAGTTGATCTTGGCATCTGTCTGATATTGACAGAAACGCGTGAATCGTGTACTATCGAATCGGTTAGTAATCGCTAACCGATTCTTTTTGCATATCAGTTAGCAGAAACTAACCAAATGGATCATTTTAGGGATGCAACTGCAATGAAACAGACTACAAAGAGCAAACAAAAGGCGATCGCAGAGCAGACGCATGAGCTGCTGCTGCATGATCTGAGCCGTAAGATCACTCTTACAGAGCTGGCTGACATGAGCGGATACTCTGCAACATACTTAAAGATCTGCTTTAAGAACGTCTATGGTCAGCCGGTACATCAGTATGTCCGCCACAAGAGACTGGAACGCGCTGCCGAACTGCTGATAGAAGGAAAAGCAGGGGTGCTTGACATCGCGGGGCAGGTCGGTTTTGAGAATGGCAGCAAATTCGCTAAAGTGTTCCGGGATACATTCGGTATGACGCCGGGGAAATTCCGGCGTCTGGACAAAGAAGAAGCGCTCGCATTGCTGGAAAAAGTGCGGATCAAAGAACCCAAAACGGCACAATAAACCGGTAGGCATTGCTAACTTTTTACAATTTGCCTTTTAGTGCCCGTTCAGAGCCGACATTCAGAATGCCGGTGATAGGATGGATATATAAAGAAATGAACGATCCGCACTGCGGGTCGTTTTGATAAGAAATTGGTTCATAAAGAAGGAGGAATGAAGAATGAACGGTATTGGCAAGGCGGCTTTATTCATCGGCGGCACTTTGTTTGGCTCTGCGGGGTTTAAGATCCTCGGCAGTGATGATGCAAAGAAAGTCTATGTCCATACAACGGCTGCAGCGCTCCGTGTCAGAGACGAAGCGATGGCCTGTGCGGATACAGTACGTGAAAACTGCGACGATATTCTCGAAGAAGCGAAAAAGATCAATGAAGAACGTGCTGCCGCCAGAGAAGCGGAAGTGATCGAAGATGCAGCGGCGGAAGCGTAATGCTGCTGCCGGAAGTGAGAATCGCAAATGAAATGTACTGTTCTGCATAGTTCGTCAAACCGTATACGTGTCCATCTGGAAGTGTACCGCATGAGTCTTGCCCAGGCAGATATGCTGGAATACTACCTGCGCAGCGTAGCAGGAGTCAACGACGTCAAGGTTTTTGACCGCACCTGCGATGTGATCATCCGTTACAGCGGGACACGCACTTGTACTTATGAAGCTCTCTCGGCCTTTTCATTTCAGGATGAAAAAGCAGCTGCGCTCGTCCCGGAACATACCGGCAGACAGCTCAACAGATATTATGAAGACAGGCTTGTAAACTGCATTATCAGACGGTTTTTGAGCCGCGTTTTCCTGCCTTTTCCGGTACGGACAGCGATCGCGCTCATCAAGTCCGGAAAGTATCTCTGGCGCGGATTGAAATGTATCCTGCAAGGGAAAGTGGAAGTATCTGTTCTGGATGCGACAGCAATAGCGGTTTCCATGCTGCAGGGTGATTTTGCTACAGCCTCTTCGATCATGTTCCTGCTGGATATTGGTGATATCCTCGATGAATGGACACACAAAAAATCTGTCGATGACCTTGTGCGTTCTATGGCACTGCAGGTCGACATGGTATGGAAAAGAGAAAGCGGACAGGAATACCTGACGCCGATCGAACACGTCCTGGAAGGCGATGAGATCGTCGTGCGGATGGGCAGCATGATCCCGCTGGACGGAAAAGTAACGGACGGGGAAGCCATGGTCAATCAGGCCAGCATGACCGGAGAAAGCGTACCTGTCAGGAAGGCACCGGGGAGTTACGTGTATGCCGGCACGGTGGTGGAAGAAGGCAAGTGCACTGTCCGGGTCGATAAAGCCATGGGCGGCGGGCGGTATGACCGGATCGTCCACATGATTGAGGAATCGGAAAAACTCAAATCAGCAGCAGAAGACAAAGCTTCTCATCTGGCGGACAGACTGGTTCCGTTCAACCTCGCAGTGGCGGGACTGATCTACCTCATCACGCGCAATGCGACCAAGGCGAGTGCGGCCCTGATGGTGGACTATTCCTGTGCACTTAAACTATCGCTGCCGATCGCGGTATTGTCTGCCATGCGCGAAAGCACAGGCA
>JAWRJC010000030.1:0-10877 GCA_040307715.1 Clostridiales bacterium
TGAGGCCGGACTGATACCCCTGGCTGGCAAGCGATTCTCCGAGGAGGACCTTCGTCGCCATCGCCACGATCGGCACGTCGGTGACCTTGCTGATATACGGCACGGTCCGCGAGGAACGCGGGTTGACTTCGATGACATACAGTGTGTCTTCATAGTAGACGTACTGGATGTTGATCAGCCCGATGACCGCCAGTTCTTTCGCCAGCAGACCGGTGTACGTGATGATCTGCTGCTGGATCTTTGCCGGCACGTTCTGCGGCGGATAGCACGAGATGCTGTCACCGGAGTGGACGCCCGCCCGTTCGATGTGCTCCATGATGCCGGGGATCACAACGTCCGTGCCGTCGCAGACCGCGTCGACTTCGAGTTCCATACCCATCAGGTACTTGTCGATCAGCACCGGATTCTCCAGATCGCCGCCCGCTGTGATGATGTCCATGTATTCAATGACATCCTCCGGCCCGTTGGCGATGATCATGTTCTGCCCGCCCAGTACGTAGGACGGCCGCAGGAGCACCGGATAGCCGAGTGCTTCGGCGTCGCGCACCGCATCCTTGGTGACGAAGGCGGTCCTGCCTTCCGGCCGCGGGATGCCGCAGCGCTCGAGCACTTCGTCAAACCGTTCCCGGTCCTCCGCTGCGTCGATGCTGTCCGCGGAAGTCCCGAGGATCCGCTCGCCGCGCGCCGTCAGGTGCTTGGTCAGGTTGATGGCAGTCTGCCCGCCGAACTGGACGATGACGCCCCAGGGCTTTTCGACGTCCAGGATCCCGTCGACATCCTCCGGGGTGAGCGGCTCGAAATAAAGCCGGTCGGAGATGTCGAAGTCCGTGGAAACGGTCTCCGGGTTGTTGTTGACGATGACGGCTTCATAGCCCATCTCCCGGATGGTGTTGACCGAGTGGACGGAGCAGTAATCGAACTCGATGCCCTGCCCGATCCGGATCGGTCCGCTGCCGAAGACAACGATGGTCTTCGGTGATTCTCTGCCGGCGTCCCGGTCGGCTGCCCGCTTTGCGCCGATGAAAGCGGCTGCTTCGTTCTCGTCGTCGAAGGTGCTGTAAAAGTAGGGTGTCTTCGCGTCGAATTCCGCTGCGCAGGTGTCGACCATCTTATAGACAGGCCGGCGCCGCCCTCCGACAGCGTCTTCGATCTTTTCGCGGCTGATCCGCTCGATCGTGCTGTCGAGGAAGCCCATGTCCTTTGCCGCGCGGTACAGATCTTCATCCAGATCCTGCCGCAGGAGCGATTCCTCCATGCGGACGAGGTTGGCGATCTTGGACAGGAACCACATATCGATCTTCGTGATGCTGTGGATGCTCTCCAGAGAAATGCCGCGCTTCAGGGCTTCGTAGATGACGAAGAGCCGCTCATCGTCGCAGTGGGAAAGCGACTGTTCGATCTCGAGGGTGGTCTTGCTCTTGAGCTTGGGCAGATTGAGCGTGTCGACCTTGAGTTCGATGGAACGGACCGCTTTCATGATGGCCTGTTCAAAGCTCGTGCCGATCGCCATGACCTCCCCCGTCGCCTTCATCTGCGTGCCGAGCGTGCGGCTCGCGTAGATGAATTTGTCGAACGGCCATTTCGGGAACTTGACGACCACGTAATCGAGCGCCGGTTCAAAGCACGCGTAAGTGGTGCCGGTGACCTGGTTCTCGATCTCGTCGAGCGTGTAGCCGACAGCGATCTTCGAAGCGACCTTCGCGATGGGATAGCCGGTCGCCTTGGATGCCAGCGCGGACGAGCGCGACACGCGCGGGTTGACCTCGATGACGGCGTATTCAAAACTATACGGATCGAGGGCGAACTGCACGTTGCACCCGCCTTCGACTTTCAGTTCACGGATGATCTTGATGGAGGCCGACCGGAGCATCTGGTACTCCTTGTCGGAAAGGGTCACCGCCGGAGCGATGACGATGCTGTCGCCGGTGTGCACCCCGACCGGATCCAGGTTTTCCATGGAGCAGACGGTGATGCAGTTGTCCTTGGCGTCGCGGATGACTTCGAACTCGATCTCCTTCCAGCCGCTGACGCACTTCTCGACGAGCACCTGCGTGATGGGCGACAGTTTGAGCCCCTCTGCAGCCACGAGCCGCAGTTCTTTTTCGTTGCTGACGATCCCGCCGCCGGTGCCGCCCAGCGTATACGCCGGCCGGATGACGACCGGATAGCCGATCTTCTCCGCGTACGCAACGGCGCCTTCCAGCTCCGTGTGCACCTCGGACTCGATGACTGGTTCACCGATGGAAAGCAGCATGTCTTTGAAGAGCTGCCGGTCCTCCGCCTTGTCGATGGTCTCGGGATCCGCGCCGAGGAGCTTGACGTTGTGCGATTCCAGGAAGCCCTCTTTGGCCAGCTGCATGGAGAGCGTCAGACCGAGCTGCCCGCCCATCGTGGACAGGATGCTGTCGGGCTGTTCGATCTCGATGATCTTCTTCATGACATCGAGTGTCAGCGGCTCGATGTAGACGCGGTCCGCCATGGTGCGGTCGGTCATGATGGTCGCCGGGTTGCTGTTGCACAGGACGACCTCCAGCCCTTCTTTTTTCAAGGTGCGGCACACCTGGCTGCCGGCATAGTCGAACTCCGCCGCCTGTCCGATGACGATCGGGCCGGAGCCGATGACCATGACTTTTCTGATATCACTTCTCAGAGCCATCGCCATCCTCCTTTCCCGGCTGTTCGGCAGGATGCTTTTCCGCCCTGTATGCCTTCATATTGTCCACGAACCGGTCGAACAGATACTGTGTGTCCTTCGGGCCGGCACTGGCTTCCGGATGGAACTGGACCGTAAAGGTCCCAGGCCGCGCGTAGACGATCCCCTCGCAGCTGCAGTCATTGACATTGTAATGGCTGACCTTGCCGGCCGCCGGATCGAGACTGTCCGGGACGACCGCATAGCCGTGGTTCTGACTGGTCACGTATACTATGTCACTGGTGGTGTCCAGCACCGGCTGGTTGGCGCCGCGGTGTCCGTACTTGAGTTTCACGGTCGCCGCCCCCATGGCGAGCGCCGTCAGCTGATGACCGAGGCAGATGCCCAGCACCGGGATATCGCTGCTCTTAAGGATCTCCTTCAGGTTCGCAATGAGCTGCGTATTCTCCGCCGGGTCACCGGGGCCGTTCGAGAGCATGATGCCGTCGATCCCCAGCTGCCTGATCTCCGCCAGCGTGGTATCCCACGGAACGACGGCCACATCGCAGCCGCGCGAATGCAGGCTGCGCAGGATGTTGCGTTTGTAACCGAAATCAAACAGTGCGGCTTTGCAGACCGCGCCGTCCGTCCGGGCAGTCAGGTCTTCCGCCGGTACTGTTGTATTCACTGCATAAAAAGACCCTTGCTTACAGGAAACGCTCTTCACCGCGTCTTTTACCGTGTATGAGCGGATCTGCAGCAGCAGACCTTCGAACGAGCCGGCTTGCCCGCTAAAGAGCCACTCTCCATCTGCAGACCTCGCCAGTTCCGTCGTGACAGCGCCGTTCATGACGCCGAATTCACGGATCTTGCGGGTCAGCGCACGCGTGTCGATCCCGTACAGTCCGATGATGTTCTTTTCCTTCAAAAAGTCGTTCAGGTTGCGCTGGCTGCGGAAGTTCGACGGCGTATCGCACCACTCCCGGACGATATATCCCTTCATCCAGACATCGCCGGACTCTTCGTCGGTGTCGTTGATGCCGTAATTGCCGACGAGCGGGAATGTCTGGACCGCGATCTGGCCGAAGTGACTCGGGTCGGTGAGCGTTTCCTGGTAGCCGGTCATGCCGGTCGTAAAGACGACCTCTCCGATACTTGTTCCTTCCGCGCCAAAACTGCGGCCTTCCAGGACCGCTCCATCGGCGAGCACAAGATATGCTTTTTTCATTCCTTCTTTCTTATTCACATTACACATATGAATAATTATACGAATCTATGCATAAATGTCAACTCGCATTATTTCTGTTTTTCTAAAAAAACAAGACACACCGAGGCGTGCCCTGTTTCTTCTGTTCAGTGAAAGTATTGCCCACTTCAAGAGCCTGTCCGGCGGTCTGTCATTTCACCCCGTGGTATTGGTAGTAGCAGGCTTCGAGCCGGCCGTTGTAAAGCTTGCGGCGGCGGTCCGCCTTGCCGAGCACGTCCTCGACGGACTTGTCGGAGGTGATCAGGAACAGCGACCAATCCGGGTGCGCCTCCCGCAGTTTTACGAGCGATGCGTAGATCTGTCCGATCCCCTCCCGGTCACCGATACGCTCGCCGTATGGCGGATTCATGACGATGACGCCGCGCTCCCCTTCCGGGCAGAAATCCTGCATATCCATACATGCAAACCGGATGTCCTCGCCGACGCCTGCCGCATCTGCATTCGCCTTTGCCGCCTCGATGGCGGATGGTTCGATATCGACCGCTTCGATATTGAGCTCGCCGTCCAGTTCCATCGCCGCATAGGCTTCCTGCCGCGCCTTCTTCCAGATTTCCGGAGAAAGACAAGGCCAGTCCTCGGCAAGGAATCGCCGCGACAGCCCCGGCGCGATGTTGCGCGCCAGCATCGCCGCTTCGATCGGGATCGTGCCGCTCCCGCAGGTGAGATCGACAAGATGCCGGTCCTTTTTATAGAAAGACAACTGCACCAGCGCACTGGCCAGCGTCTCCTTCATCGGCGCCGCCACCTCCCGCACGCGGTACCCGCGCTTGAACAGGCCATCGCCGGTCGTATCCAGCGTGACCGTCGCGCGGTCCTTGAGCAAAGTCACCTTGATGGGGAACAGCGGACCTGTCTCCTCAAAGTGTTCGATGCCGTAGAAGTCCGTCAAGCGGCTGTAGACCGCCTTGGCGCTGACGCTCTGTACCGCCGGCACGCTCGTGAGGGTGCTCTTGACGCTGCCCGCGTCCACGATGATCTGCCCGTCCACCGGGATCCATTCCTCCCAGGGCAGCCCCGCGATGTTCTGGAACAGTTCCTCAAAGTCAGCCGCCCGGAATTCGGCCATACGCACAAGAACACGGTCCGCCGACCGCAGCCAGAGGTTGGCTTTGGCGATGGCATCCTCATGTCCGGTGAAGGTGATCTTGCCGTTCTCGGTCTTTTCGACCGGATAGCCCAGTTTTTCGATCTCACGCCGCACAACCGCTTCGAGTCCGAAAGCAGCTGTGGCGATCAGTGTGCGTTCCATAGTTCGTCCCTTACTGTGTGAAAGAGCCGCCCCGAAAGGCGGCTCCTTGAGTCTCTTGCGTTTGCCGCGCACTCGTGCCCGGTCTTAGATAAAGCGGTTTTTCTTCTTGGAGCGGTCCAGGACCTCCAGATTCTCGAGCGCCTTACCGGTGCCGACCGCAACGCAGGACAGCGGATCATCCGCGACGCGCACTTTCAGACCGGTACGCTGGGCGATCCTCTTGTCGATGCCGTCCAGGAGCGCGCCGCCGCCCGTCAGCACGATGCCGGCGGAAGACAGGTCTGCTGCCAGTTCCGGCGGTGTCTGTTCGAGTACACCGTGCGCCGCTTCGCAGATCTGATGGAGCGGCTCATCGAGCGCTTCCAGCATCTCCGCGCTGGAGATCTCGACATCTCTCGGAAGACCCGTGACCAGGTCACGGCCGCTGCAGATCATGGTTTTCTCCTCTTCCCGCGGGAAGGCGGTGCCGACATTGATCTTCAGCAGTTCTGCCGTTCTTTCACCGATGTAGAGCTTATGCTTCTTTCTCATGTAGGTGATGATCGCTTCGTTCATCTTGTCGCCGGCGACCTTCAGCGAGGTGTTCGCGATGATGCCGCCAAGGGCGATGACCGCGATGTCGGAGGTGCCGCCGCCGATATCGATGACCATGACGCCTTCCGGACGCGTGATGTCAAGCCCCGCGCCGATGGCAGCCGCGATGGGCTCCTCCATCAGGAACACGTCCTTGCCGCCTGCCTGGGTCGCTGCCTCGCGGACCGCACGCTTTTCGACTTCCGTGACACCCGAAGGTACACAGACCATGATGCGGGGGCGGAAGAACTTGCCCGCGCCGACGGTCTTCTTGATGAAATACTTGAGCATCATCTCCGTGACCAGATAGTCCGAAACGACGCCGTCACGCAGCGGACGGATCGCGATGATGTTGGCCGGAGTACGGCCGAGCATATCCTTCGCCTCCGAGCCGACCGCCAGGATCTCGTTGGTCTCCTCGTCTACCGCGACGACCGACGGCTCCTGCAGGACGATGCCCTTCCCTTTTGTATATACCAGCACGTTCGCTGTTCCCAGGTCGATGCCGATCTCTTCAGAAAAACCCATTTCGTTCCCTCTCTATTGTTAGTGCGATGACTGTTCTCTGTATTGGTGTGTGCCGCTCATGTGCGGACTTTGTTAGATAAGTATTATATAGGAATCGCCCTGTCTTCGCAACCGACCACCGCTGAAAAGTCCAAGTTTCACACATCTGTCACAGACCGCACCGTCCCTGTCAGCCTTCCCGCATCCGGCAGGCCGCCCGGATGAACGCCGCGAACAGCGGATGCGGCTTGTTCGGCCGGCTCTTGAACTCCGGATGGAACTGCACACCGATGAAGAAATCCTGCGCCGGCAGTTCGATGACCTCAACCAGCCGGCCGTCCGGAGATGTCCCCGCCACGGTCAGGCCGGCGTCAGTCAGCTGCTGCCGGAAATCATTGTTCACCTCGTACCGGTGGCGGTGCCGTTCCGCGATGAGCCCCGCGAAAGGACCGGGCACCGGATACTGCTGCTCCGGAAGAACCTCCGGCACCGCCGGCTGCAGTGTCTCCCGGTAGATGTCCGCAAGGAGCGTCCCTTCTCTGACAAGGCACGGATAGGCTCCCAGCCGCATCGTGCCGCCTTTGGGCATGTTGCCGTTCTGATCCGGCATGAAATCGATGACCTTGTGCGGGCAGTTTTCGTCGAACTCACCGGAGTTCGCATCTTTGATCCCGCAGACATCACGCGCGTATTCCATGACCGCCGTCTGCAGTCCCAGGCAGATCCCAAGATACGGTACATTGTGTTCCCGCGCATACTTTGCCGCCTCCATCTTGCCGGCGATGCCGCGGTCGCCGAATCCGCCCGGCACCAGGATGCCGTCGACGTCCCCGAGAAGCGATCCCGCGGCGGCAGGCGTCACCTCCTCCGCTTCGATCCACTTGATCTTTACTTTGCAGCCGTTGGCATAGCCGCCGTGGCGCAGCGCTTCCGCGACCGATAGATACGCGTCATGCAGTTTGACATACTTGCCGACGAGCCCGATCGTCACCTCGCCGGACAAGGCTTTGATCCGCTCGACCATCTCCCGCCATTCGCCGATATTGCCCGGGGGCAGCGACAGCCCGAGTTCCCTCGCCGCGATGGTTGAAAAGTTGCTGTTTTCCAGCATCAGCGGCGCTTCGTAGAGGACCGGGACCGTATAGTTCTCGATCACGCAGTCCGGCTTGACGTTGCAGAACATCGCAATCTTGTCCATGACGTCCCGCTCGATCGGTTCATCCGCGCGCAGGACGATGATATCGGGCGAAATGCCCATGCCCTGCAGTTCCTTGACCGAATGCTGCGTCGGCTTGGACTTGTGCTCGCCTGAACTCTTGATGTACGGCACCAGCGTCACATGGATGAACAGGCAGTTCTCCCTGCCTTTTTCGATCGCGACCTGCCGGATCGCCTCGATGAACGGTCTGGACTCGATATCGCCCGTCGTCCCGCCGATCTCGGTGATGATGACCTCCGCGTCGGTCTTCTCCCCGACCCGGTAGATGAAATCTTTGATCTCGTTGGTGATGTGCGGGATGATCTGGACCGTGCTGCCCAGATAATCGCCGCGCCGTTCCTTGTTCAGGACCTCCCAGTAGACCTTGCCGGTGGTGATGTTGGAGTATTTGTTGAGGTCCTCATCGATGAATCGCTCATAGTGCCCGAGGTCGAGGTCCGTCTCCGCGCCGTCTTCCGTCACATACACTTCGCCGTGCTGATAGGGGCTCATCGTCCCCGGATCGACATTCACGTACGGATCCAGTTTCTGCGCCGCGACCTTCAGCCCGCGGCTTTTCAGCAGCCTTCCAAGGGAAGCCGCCGTGATGCCCTTGCCGAGCCCGGACACCACGCCGCCTGTCACGAATACATATTTCTTCATTTCCTGCACCTTCCTTTCCAGACACATTCCTGCAACGATCCCGCAAAACAAAAAGCGCCCGGAAATAAAAAACGAGGCCGGCTTTCCCGATGGGAGTGAAGGAGATACTAACGTCCTTCGCCGTTTCCTCAAAAATTCTTATTTCCGTGCACGTAGTTGAAAAACTATTACTGCGTCATTATAAACCTGTTGCGCGCACTTGTCTACCTGAAATTATCAGAAAAATGCAGGCCTTTTGATAAAAAATACATTCGTTCAATTGTTAACAATATATCGTGCTTTTTATACTTGAATGGCACAATATATAGTGCTATAATGCATTTCGTGGCCAAAAGGACCATTCGCGCCTGTCCGCTTTGGCAACACACTGAAATCACAATTAATATGAAATATAAAAGGAGCACGAACAATGGCGATCAGCGACATCGGTAAGAACGCGCGGGAAGTACTGACCCGCAGATATCTCGGCAAAGACGAGAACGGCAACGTGACGGAAGACCTCGAAGGAATGTTCCGCCGCGTTTCGGACGCAGTAGCAAGAGCAGACCGTAAATTCGACGGCATGGCGGATGTGAACGCGCTCAGTGACGAATTCTTCGAACTCATGACGAGCCTGCGGTTCCTCCCCAACTCCCCCACGCTCATGAACGCGGGCCGTCCGCTCGGACAGCTGTCCGCATGCTTCGTCCTGCCTGTCGGCGACAGCATGGAGGAGATCTTCGACGCCGTCAAGAACGCCGCCCTGATCCACAAGTCCGGCGGCGGCACCGGCTTCGCGTTCTCCCGCCTGCGCCAGAAAGGCGCGACCGTCCGCTCCACGGGCGGTGTCGCCAGCGGCCCGGTCAGCTTCATGAAGGTCTTCAACACCGCGACCGAAGCTGTCAAACAAGGCGGCACCAGACGCGGCGCCAACATGGGCATTCTGCGCATCGACCATCCGGATATCATGGAGTTCATCCGCTGCAAGCAGGACAACAATGACATCAACAACTTCAATATTTCCGTCGGTCTGACCGAGACCTTCATGGAAGCGGTGGAGCGCGGCAACGACTACGACCTGATCGACCCGAAGACCGGGGATACGGTCGGCCATCTGAACGCGAAGGAGGTCTTCGACACGATCGTCGACGCCGCCTGGTCCAACGGTGAGCCGGGCATCATCTTCCTCGACCGTCTCAACCGCGATAACGTCGTTCCCGCACAGGGCGAGATCGAGAGCACCAACCCCTGCGGCGAGCAGCCCCTGCTGCCGTACGAGAGCTGCAACCTCGGTTCCATCAACCTCACCAAAATGCTCAAGGAAACGCCGGACGGCTATGCGGTCGACTACGATCTGCTGAAGACCACGGTCGACGAAGCCGTGCATTTCCTCGACAACGTCATCGAGATCAACAACTACCCGCTCGACATCATCGATGAGACCACCAAAGCCACCCGCAAGATCGGACTCGGCGTCATGGGCTTCGCGGACATGCTCCTCATGCTGAACATTCCGTACAACTCGGAAGAAGGCGTTGAGCTAGCCGACAAGATCATGGCGTTCATCAACAACACCGGTCACGCGGCCAGCCAGAAACTGGCCCAGCGCCGCGGTCCGTTCCCGCTGTTCTCCAGCAGCATCTACGCGCACAAAGCGCCGCTGCGCAACGGCACCGTCACGACGATCGCTCCGACCGGCACCCTGTCGATCATCGGCGGCTGCTCCTCCGGCGTCGAACCCATCTTCGCCTATGCGTACATCCGCAACGTCATGGACGGGACCGAACTGGTCGAGACCAACCCGATCCTGCTGAAAAAGCTGCAGGAAGCCGGCGTCTACAGCGAAGAGCTGATGCGCAGGATCGTCAAAGAAGGCACCATCGCCCACTGCGAAGAAGTCCCCGAAGAGATCCGCCGCGTCTTCGTCTGCGCGCACGACATCGACCCGATCGATCATGTCAAAATGCAGGCAGCCTTCCAGCGCCACACGGACAACGCTGTTTCCAAGACGGTCAACTTCTCGAACAGCGCGACCAGAGACGACGTCGCCGAAGTTTACAAGCTCGCTTATAAGGAAGGCCTCAAAGGCGTCACGATCTACCGCGACGGCAGCCGCGACATGCAGGTCCTGAACATCGGCAGCGTGAAGGGCAAGGAAGAATCGCCCGAGGCGGCAGCTTCCGCCCCGCAGGGACAGGTCTACGGTCACATCAAACCGCGCCAGCGCAGCAATGTGACCCGGGGCTTCACCGAGAAGATGCGCATCGGCTGCGGCAGCCTGTACATCACCACCAACTACGACGAGCACGGCATCTGCGAAGTCTTCACCAGCACCGGCAAAGCCGGCGGCTGCCCGAGCCAGAGCGAAGCGACCGCGCGTCTTGCGTCCATCGCGCTCAGAAGCGGCATCTCCGTGCAGGAAGTCTACGATCAGCTGAAGGGCATCCGCTGCCCGTCCACCATCCGTCAGCAGGGTCTCAACTGCACATCCTGCCCGGATGCCATTGCCAAGGTGCTCATGAAGGTTTCGAAGTATATCGAGCAGAACAAAGCGACCCCCGAGCAGCTCAACGGCAAACCGGAAAGCTTTGAAGAAGAACCCGTGCAGACACATCAGAAAGCCGCCACCAAGGAAGAAGACCGCATCCCGGCGAACTCTGCCGAGATCCATGTCTGCCCCGAGTGCGGCGGCCCCGTTGAGCACGAAGGCGGCTGCGTCATCTGCCGTAACTGCGGTTTCAGCAAGTGCGGCTGATCCGCCACGCTGATACCCGGCACAAATAGCTAAAAGAAAAGACCCGGCGGCGAT
>JAWRJC010000031.1:0-22757 GCA_040307715.1 Clostridiales bacterium
AGAAAGAAAAGGGAGCAATCGCGATTCCTCCGGTTACAGTCAACTCATGAATACAGTAAGCGAAGTATTAAAAAACAGCCGCAAGATCGTCATCAAGATCGGCAGTAATGTGATCTCGGATGAAACCGGCCGTGTGAACAAGCAGATCCTGCAGAACATCGTCGCGCAGGCAGGCGCACTGATCGCAGACCGCAGGCAGGTGGTCATCGTGTCGTCCGGCGCAGGGATCTGCGGCGTCGGCGCCATCAACAAGTGGCAGCGGCGCGGTGATATGAACTACAAGCAGGCCCTCTGCGCGATCGGACAGGTCGAACTGATGATGGCGTACAGGGAATTCTTCGCGGCGCACGGGATGCATGTCGCGCAGATCCTGCTGACCGCAGAAGACTTCGGCAGCGATGAAAGACTGCTGCATATCCGTAATACGCTGTTCACACTCGTGGATGAAGGGGTCGTTCCGATCATCAACGAGAACGACACGGTCAGCGTTGACGAGATCATGATCGGTGACAATGACAACCTCGGCGCACTCACAGCAAATCTCTGGAATGCGGACGCACTGGTCCTGCTGTCGGATATCGACGGGATCTTCGATAAAGACCCCAAGACGCATGCGGATGCAGCCCTGGTCGAGACCGTTACGGATATCGGACAATTGCGCAGAGATATCGACATTACCGGTAAGAGCGACTTCGGCACCGGCGGTATCGAAACCAAACTGCAGGCAGCGCAGCGGGCAGGGGAGGTGCTGATCCCCACTCTGCTCATGAACGGCAAACAGCCGGACATCCTGCTGCAGGCACTCGAGGGGAACGGCCGCGGCACAGCGTTTGTATGGTAACCGGACAGCCCGGAAAGAAAGATCAGGAAGAATGAGTAAAACGATCGGATTTTTAGGCGTCGGCAATATGGGCGGCGCGATCCTCAGTGGATATGCGAAAGAATGCGCGGGAAAGGCGGATGCGCCGGCGCTGCTCGCGTACCGCAGAGACAGAGAAAAACTGGCGGCGCTTTGCACAGCGGCCGGGGCGGAGATGGCAGAGGATATCGATGATCTCGTCAAACGCAGCGACGTGCTCGTGCTCGGCATCAAACCATATCAGTTTGATGATCTTATGCCGCGGATCGCGGCGGCCTTTACAGAAGATAAGGTGCTGGTGTCGATGGCGGCGGGGATCACGGTATCCTACCTCGAGAACTACGTCGGCACACAGGCGAAGATCGTCCGGATCATGCCGAACACACCGGCGATGGTGGGGACCGCGATGACAGCTGTCTGCCGCAATGCGAACGTCGGAGAAGAAGAGTTCGAAGGCGTGATGGAGATCTTCCGGTCGATCGGCAAAGCAGAAGAGGTCAGTGAAGAACTGATCCACTGTGTGATCGGCGTTTCCGGAAGCAGTCCTGCCTATACCTACATGTATATCGAAGCCCTTATGAACGCAGCGGTCAGGCATGGTATGCCGGAGGAAAAGGCCCGCATTTTCGCGGCACAGGCGGTCCTCGGCGCGGCGAAGATGGTGCTTGACGGGGAGGAATCGCCGGAGCAGCTCCGTATCAATGTCTGCTCTCCCGGAGGCACGACGCTCAAGGCGGTGGATGTGCTGATGGAAAAAGACTTCCGCGGCGTCGTGGAAGAGGCATTTGACGCGGCTGTCGCCAGATCGAAGGAAATGTCCGGGGAATAATACGGCACTGACAAGGAGCTAAAGCATTGATTTTTGAAGAAAAAACACTGGACAGCAAACGGATCTACGAAGGGCGCATCATCAACCTGCGCGTTGACACGGTCACCGTCAAGAACGGAACGTCCACCCGGGAGATCGTGGAACACAACGGCGGTGCTGTGGTCGCAGCTGTTACAGATGATAATAAGATAATTATGGTGAAGCAGTTCCGCAAGCCGTTCAACAGAGGCATTCTGGAGGTGCCGGCCGGCAAACTGGACGGTCCTGAGGATCCTGCGGACGCGGCGCTGCGGGAACTGTCCGAGGAGACCGGCTATACAGCCGGGAAACTCGAAAAACTGACGGAATTCTATCCGTCGGTCGGATACACGACGGAGGTCCTGCATATCTATCTGGCAACGGAGCTCAGCCCCGGCGCCTGTCATCCGGACGAGAACGAAGTGCTCGAAGTGATGGAGATGGATCTGGAGGAAGTATACCGCATGGTCATGGACGGAAAGATCGGCGACGGCAAGACGATCGCCGCGGTCATGATCGCCAGGGACAGACTGAAAGAGCAGGCAGAGTCTGCTGAAAGATAAAGTCAAGTGAATGTAATGAGGGAAATGAGAATGAAAGCTGCTGGGAATGCAAAGTTTGTAGATGAGTTTCTGGATCATCTCAAGAATGAAAAGCGGATGGCGAAGAATTCGCTGGAAGCCTATAAGGGCGACGTCAATGACTTCCATGCTTTTCTTGAAAAGCGGGGCATCGCCGGTTTTACCAAAGCGTCGAACGCGGAGGTCGTAGCCTATCTGCTCGAACTGAAAGAGCAGGGGCGTTCGGCGTCCACGATCAACCGTAAACTGGCTTCGCTGCGTTCATTCAGCCGTTTTCTGCTGGAATCCGGCAGGATCAAGGAGGATCCGACACGCAATATCCGTTCCCCGAAGGTGGAGCGCAAGGAGATCGAATTCCTGTCTCTCGAGGAGATCGACCGCCTTCTCGCGGCGCCGGACGACACGGTCAAAGGCAAGCGTGACAAGGCGATCCTGGAACTGATGTACGCAACGGGTATCCGTGTCAATGAAGTGATCGCTGCGGATCTTATGGATGTCAATCTCCGCATCGGCTTCTTCACCTGCCCCGGAGAGACCGGCAAAGCCCGTATCGTTCCGATCGGAAGACCCGCAAGGACTGCGCTCAACGAGTACATCTCGAGCGCCAGAGAGGCGTTCCTGACACGCAAAGAAGGACAGACCGCCATGGAATCCGCGCTCTTCCTCAACCACCGCGGGCAGCGCCTGACCAGACAGGGGCTCTGGAAGATCCTGAAGGATTACGGGGAGAAAGCCGGCATCGAGAAGACCATCACACCGCACATCCTGCGCAACTCGTTCGCGGTCCATATGGTCCAGAACGGCGCGGATCTGAAATCCCTGCAGGAACTGCTCGGACATGAAGACATCTCGGCGACGGAGGTCTATCTCGCGCAGGCAAAGAGCCGCATCAAGGACGTCTATGACAAGACGCATCCGCGCGCGTAAAGCGATTCTCAGATAATCGAACAAGCTGCAAAAAAGTGCTTGTTTTCAGCAGAGATTTGTGATAACATCTTTGCGTTACTACGGGCGGTCCTCTGGCAGAAAAATCGGTGCTGGCCAAGAACGTCTATGAGGGAAGGAGGTAAATCACATATGGATATCCTCAAACAGATCACGGAGGAGTATCAGAAGACTGATATCCCCGCGTTCAAGGTGGGTGACACTGTACGTGTCCACATCAAAATCAAGGAAGGATCCAGAGAAAGGATCCAGGTCTTCGAGGGTTTCGTTCTGAAGAGACAGAGCGGTGGCATCAGTGAGACGTTCACCGTCAGAAAGATCTCCTCGGGCGTAGGCGTTGAGAAGACATTCCCGCTCCACTCTCCCAAGATCGAGAAGATCGAGCTGGTGAGAGAGGGTGACGTAAGAAGAGCGAAGCTCAACTACATGCGTCAGCGTACCGGTAAGGCTGCGAAGATCAAGGCGAAGGTCTATACAGACGAGCAGATCGCAGCGAAGAAGGCGGCTCAGGAAGCGGCTGAGGCTGAGGCGAAAGCCAAGGCGGAGGCAGAAGCGAAGGCTGCCGCAGAAGCAGAGGCTGCTGCCAAGGCAGCGGAAGAAGCGGCTGCAGCGGAAGAGGCTCCCGCAGAGGAAGCGCCCGCAGAAGCGTAAAGCATTCTATCCGGAACCAAAAGGACTGTCCCGCGGGGCAGTCTTTTTCGTTTGCAAAAGAAAAAGGGTAAAAAAGCAGGCCTCTGTATGAGGCCCGTTTTGCTATTCGGATCTGGTTGTAACGGTGTCATCCGGGTGATCGGTCATCCAGACGTATTCTTCGAGGCAGAGGCCTTTCTCATGCATTTCTTTGGCGTACTCTCTGCCGACATACCGGTAATGCCAGGGTTCGTAGATGACACCGGTGATTTCTTTCTTTTCGGATGGATAGCGGAGAACGAAGCCGTATTCCCAGCAGTGTTCCATCAGCCACTGCTGTGTGCCGGTCTCGGTTTGTCCCTCGTCGAGTTCCTGATAATCCTGATCGACAATATCGACAGCCAGGCCGCATTCGTGTTCGCTGGTGCCGGGGACCGCGACCGTCTCGGCCGCTTTGGCGTAAGCTTCGTCTTCCGAGTAGCCTTCGTTGATCCAGTAGTACTGCTGCTCTTCAAAGAGCTGCCGCTGGTAATCCGTCGAGCGGTACGCGGATACGATCAGCGGGGTGTGGCCGGCGTTGAAGCAGTCGTCGATCATGGCGTCCAGGTCGTCGGCGCAGCGTGTGTCCACATCGAGCCCGTTGAGCAGGGTCAGCGTTTCTACCGTGAAATTCTCCGGGATGTGATTCCACTGGTTGACGACGAGCAGGCGCCAGTCGGAACGACGCGTATCGACATACTTCTTCGCGGTGTCGTGGACTGTTCCCAGAACAGGCGCGGCAGAGGCCGGCGCAGCAGATGCATCCGCTGCTTCATCCTGCGTATCAGCGGTCTGCTGAGCGGGGGCGCCCTGAGATACCTTCTCACGGGCGATTGATGCGACAGGGGTAAGAGTGACAGCCGGTGTCTGTTCCGTCTCCTGTGCGGAGTCTGCCGTCTCTGCGGACGTCTGGTCAGCAGTTCCGTCCGGAGCAGCCGTATCGGCTGTTTCGGTGGTTTCAGTGCCCGGTGAAGTCTGGTCTTTCGGGGTGTCGTCATCATTGCCAAAGAAATGCGCGATCAGGAGACCGGCAACAAGAAGCAACACCAAAAGCACACCGATCGCGATGATCAGTCTGCGTTTGCTGCGTACCCGGTAGCGCTTGCGCATGGCAGGATTGCCGAAGCGGTAATTGAAGCGTTCGTCACGGGTCTGGAAGATGTTTCTCCGTCTTCTAGCACTCATGGTTAGATTTTACACGATAATGCGGCCGCTGTCCTGAAAAAAACGGAATAATTCACAGGACCAACACATAATAGGTGTCAGTATTGCCGCAAGCAGGCGGAATCTTCAGCTCTGCCGGGGAAAAACGTAAAAAGAAGACCGCCCTGCAGGACGGTCTTCCGGATCGCATATGTGCTTGATTAATCGATTAATCTTTTGAAAGGATATGCTTTAACTATTTGTGGCTTGCAGCGATTCTCTCTGCGTTGAACGCGTCGACCTTTGCCTTCAGAGCAGCTCTTCTCTCCCTGTTGGTGCCAACACGCTGACCATCTTCCATAGCCAGACCATGACCGGTGAAGCCAAGGATGATGACGGTGATCGGCATCAGGATGTTGAAGAACGCATACATGAAGTAGCTGCCGGTCGCGATACCCAGGGTGTTGCGGATGTAAACGCCGCAGGTGTTCCAGGGGATGAGAGCGGAAGTAACGGTGCCGGCACCTTCCAGTGCGTTCGACAGCGTCTTCGGATGCAGACCCATCTTCTGGTATGTCTCAGCGTACATACGGCCCGGGATAACGATGGAGATGTACTGCTCAGGCATCGTCATGTTGGAAGCGACGCAGGTGAGCTCGGTCAGGCAGACCAGAGCACCCGGTGTCTTGACCAGGCCGAGGATGCGGTTGACGATGGTCTCGAGCTGATGTGTAGTTTCCATGATACCACCGAACATCATCGCGATGAGGGTCATGGAGACGGAGAACATCATGCCGAGGATACCGCCGGAGTTGAGCAGTCTGTCGAGGATGAGAGTTTCTTCACCAGCGTGGTTGACGAACGGAACATCGTCGACCCATTCACGGGCAACACCGTTGATACCGGCATCCAGGTAGTCACCGAAGGACGCATCCTGGAAGATCATGCCGACGATAACACCGGCGAAGATGCCGAGCGTGATGCCCGGGATAGCCGGAACCTTCATTGCGACAGCCAGGATAACGATGGCCGGGGGCAGAAGGAGAACGGGGTTGATGTTAAAGTTCACAGCCAGCGCATCGCTGATAGCCTGAACCTGTGCAGCATCAGCAGAAGTGTTGCTGATGGTGGTGAAGCCCAGTACAGCGAAGATGATGAGCGTGATGCCGTAAGCAATGCCGGTCGGCAGCATCATCATCTTGATGTGCGTCATGACGTCGGTACCAGCCATAGCCGGAGCCAGGTTGGTGGTGTCGGACAGCGGAGACATCTTGTCACCGAAGTACGAACCGGAGATGACAGCGCCGGCAGCCATGGGTTCGGGAACACCAAGGCCGATAGCGATACCGATCAGCGCAATACCCATGGTGCCCATGGTACCCCAGGAGGTACCGGTCGCCAGGGATGTGATGGAGGTGATCAGCACGGCAGCAACGAGGAAGATGCTCGGAGCGAGCAGCTTCATGCCATAATAAATCATTGCGGGTACGACACCACCGACGATCCAGCAGCCAATCAGGATACCTACGATGATGAGGATCATGCAGGCCTGCAGAGCGCGGTAGATACCGTCTTTCATTGCTGTCTCAATGCTGTCCCAGTCATAGCCCAGTCTCATAGCCATGAGAGCTGCGACGCAGACACCGATGAACATCGGGACATGGGGGTCGACACCAAATACGATGATGCCAGCCGCCATAATGGCGATCAGAGCGCCAAATGATACCAGCGCCTCCCAGAGTTTAGGGTCTCTGGGGGTTCTGACCTTTTTTTCTTCAGACATGTTTTTCCCCCTTTCAGAAAAAATGTCATCCATATACGATCCTTGCAATTATAGCATGAGGGAGAAAAAGGTGCAAAGGTTTCAAAAAAAGCGGGAAAACTCAAAAAAAGCACAAAATACGTCTAAACAGGCTTTTTTTCAAGGTGACTGATTCGCTCGATCCTTTATTTTTCAACGCTTGCAGGGGATCCCATCAGCGCTTTATCAATTTAAAGAAATAGTTTGAAAAGTTTTTGTTTCTTTATGTTTTTTTGTCTCGATTCCACAAATGCACGCAAATAAGTATAATAATTGTAAGAAATAAAGATAAAACGCTGCCCGGCGGAGGCCGGCAGCTACGGGAGGAAGCAACGTGATCGAAAACATCAACTGGTATCCCGGCCATATGAAGAAGACCCGGGAGCTGATCCGGGACAACTTGAAAGCAGTGGATGCGGCGGTCGAAGTGATCGACGCCAGGATCCCCGTATCCAGCCGCAACCCTGTAATTGATGAACTGCTGGGGCAGAAAACCCGCCTGATCGCTTTCAACAAGAGCGATCTTGCCGATGAAGAAGCCAACAAAGCATGGCTGACGTTTTTCCGTACACAGAGTGTAACGGCTGTCATGACGAACTGCAACCGCGGAGACGGAGTCAAGCAGCTGCTGGCCAGACTGGCGGAGGAAGAGAACCGCAAGTTCGGCAGGGCGGAACACCATCGGCCGTTCCGGCTGATGATCGTCGGCGTGCCGAATGTTGGAAAGTCTTCGCTCATCAACCGGCTGACGGGACGCAAGAGTACGAAGGTAGGAGATCGTCCGGGCGTGACAAAAGGCAAGCAGTGGCTGACGCTTTCGAACGGGATGCAGCTGCTCGATACGCCGGGGATCCTTTGGCCGAAATTCGAGGATCCCAACGTCGGAATGAAACTCGCCTACTGCGGCAGCATCAAAGACGAGATCCTGGACCGGGCGGATCTGGCGCTGGAACTGATCGGCGAACTGTGCGGGCAGTATCCGGAAGACCTGTGTGCCAGATATAAACTGGAAGAGATCGGGGAGACACCGCTTGACACGATGGAGGCGATCGCGATGAAACGCGGGTTCCTGATGCCCGGCAAACGGATCGATTACGAGCGCACGGCGAGGGTCGTGCTGGACGAATTCCGCAGCGGGACGATCGGTCGTATCACATTGGAATTGCCGCCGGTGGGCAAGTGACCGGCACCCATGTTTAAGGAGGGAGCAGGCTGTTATGACGAAGGCAGAGCGGGAGCAGATGCTCCGCGAGAAACTGGCAGCAATGAAAGCGTTCGAACGCGGCGCGGTGGAGGAACTGGCCGGGAAACGCCCGGACGCAGGAGAAAAAGAAGCGGCACCGTTTTATATTGCAGGTGTCGACGAGGTGGGGCGCGGTCCGCTCGCGGGACCTGTGGTGACCTGCTGCGTCATCCTGCCGGCGGATTTTGCGCTGCTGGGGGTGGACGACAGCAAGAAACTCAGTGAAAAGAAACGCACGGAGATGGCGCCGCTGATCAAGGAGCAGGCGCTTGCATACGGGTTCGGGATGGCGGACGAAAAGGTCATCGACCGGATCAATATCCTGAATGCGACCAAAGGCGCGATGCGTGTCGCATGTCTGGAAGCGGATAAGATGCTGCGGGAAAAGACCGGACACGGGATCGACTGCCTGCTGATCGATGCCGTACACCTCGACGATCTGCCGTTCCCGCAGAAATCCATCATCAAAGGAGACGCGAAAAGTATCAGCATCGCGGCAGCATCGATCCTTGCGAAAGTCACCCGGGACAGCATGATGATCAAGTATGCGGATGAGTATCCCGGGTATGCGTTTGAGAAGAACAAAGGATACGGGACAGCCGCTCATTACGAGGGGCTGCGCGCGCAGGGGCCGTGCCCGATCCACAGAATGTCCTTTTTGAAGAATTTCATCAGGTGATAATCAGGTAATATATAAATATGGTAAGCAATGTGAGACGCGAGGGGGAAAAGCGGTATGAGTGAGATCAGAGAAATCCGGCTGACCGATATCAAAGGGATCCGCGTGGGCCATGCGCAGAATGAAGAGGGCGGCACGGGCTGCACGGCTATCATCTGTGACGGCGGCGCCGCAGCAAGCGTTGACGTGCGCGGCGGCGGTCCCGCCTCCCGGGAGACCGAACTGCTCCGCCCCGAAAAACTGGTGCAGCAGATCCACTGTGTCATGCTCTCCGGCGGCAGCGCGTACGGGCTTGAAGCCGGCGACGGCGCGATGCAGTACCTGGAGGAAAAGGGCATCGGCTTTGATGTGGGGATCGGCATCGTTCCGATCGTCTGCGGTGCGTCCTGCTTTGACCTTGTGGTCGGCGATCCGAAATGCCGTCCGGACAAAGCGATGGGCTATGCAGCCTGCGTGGCGTCCGAAGCCGGGGCAGAGCCTGCGATGGGCAATGTTGGGGCAGGGACCGGCGCGACCGTCGGGAAGTTCCTCGGGCTTGATTACATGGTCAAGACCGGGCTCGGCATCTACGCGGTGCAGGCGGGCGATGTGCAGTGTGCTGCGCTGGTCGTTGTCAATGCGCTCGGCGATGTGATCGATTACGACACCGGCAAAACGATCGCCGGTCTGCTCAATGAAGAAAAAACAGGCTTCCGCAGTACGGTGAAAGCCATGCATAAGGAAATCGGCAAGGACCGCAGTGTCTACAGCGGCGAAGTGCCCGCCGGCGAAGCATCGCCCGGACCTGTCACGAACACGACGCTCGGAGTGATCATCACGAACGCGAAACTCGACAAAGCCCAGTGCAGCAAACTGGCGCAGATCGCGCACAACGGCTACGCCAGGACGATCGAGCCGGTCCACACAAGTGCGGACGGCGATACAGTATTCGTGCTGGCGACAGGGGAAACAGATGCCGCCCCGGACTGTCTCGGCGCGCTTGCGACGGAAGTTATGGGCCGCGCGGTCAATAAGGCGGCGCGGGAGGCGGTCTCCGCATACGGGCTCAAAGCGGCGCGGGATTTCCTGTAAAACGGGAATGCACGGCTGCTGCCGAAAAAACAAATTAAAACATAATTTTCTGAATTAGATGATTGCTTAATTAACGAATCGTTGTATAATCAAGACAACATCCGTGTTTTTTCGTATAGTATAATCAGATAGTATTTACATTTTGCGAATGGAGGAAATGCCCATGGAAATCAAAACCGATATCGAGATCGCACAGGCCACTAAAATGGATAAAATCATGGATGTAGCTAAAGCGGCCGGCATCGATGAGAGTTATGTAGAACTGTATGGTAACTATAAAGCGAAAATCGACTACAATCTGCTGAACGACAGAAAAGACGTCCCGAACGGCAAACTGATTCTGGTGACGGCGATCACCCCGACGCCCGCCGGCGAAGGCAAGACCACGACCACGGTCGGCCTGGCGGACGGTATGAAAAAGATCGGCAAAAATGTCGTCGTGGCGCTCCGCGAGCCTTCGCTCGGCCCGGTCTTCGGGATCAAGGGAGGCGCGGCAGGCGGCGGCTATGCACAGGTCGTTCCCATGGAAGATATCAACCTGCACTTCACCGGCGACATGCATGCCATCGGCGCGGCAAACAACCTGCTCGCGGCGATGCTGGACAACCATATCCAGCAGGGCAACGCGCTGAACATCGACGTTAAGCAGATCACCTGGAGACGCTGCGTCGACATGAACGACCGTCAGCTGCGCAACATCGTGGACGGTCTGGGCGGCAAGATGCAGGGTGTTCCCAGAGAAGACGGATTTGACATCACCGTTGCCAGCGAGATCATGGCGATCCTCTGCCTGGCGAAAGATATCGACGATCTGAAGGCGCGCATTTCCCGCATCGTCGTCGGTTACACCTTTGCCGGCGAACCTGTTACAGCGGGCGATCTGAAGGCACAGGGCGCAATGACGGCGCTCCTGAAAGACGCTCTCAAGCCCAATCTGGTCCAGACGCTGGAGCACACCCCGGCGTTTGTCCACGGCGGTCCGTTCGCCAATATCGCACACGGCTGCAACTCTGTGATGGCGACAAAGATGGCGCTGAAAATCGGCGATTACGTCGTTACAGAAGCCGGCTTCGGTGCGGACCTCGGTGCGGAGAAATTCCTCGACATCAAGTGCCGCATGGCGGGGCTCAAGCCGTCGGCAGTCGTCCTCGTTGCGACCGTCCGTGCGCTCAAACACCACGGCGGTGTAGCGAAAGCAGACCTCAATAAAGAAAACCTCGAAGCCCTGGAAAAGGGTCTTCCGAACCTGCTCCAGCACGTCAAGAACATGACCACCGTCTACAAACTGCCCACAGTCGTCGCAATCAATGCGTTCCCGACAGACACAAAGGCGGAACTCGATCTGGTTGAAGCGAAGTGCAAGGAACTGGGCGTCAACGTCGCGCTGTCCGAAGTCTGGGCGAAGGGCGGCGAAGGCGGCGTCGCGCTGGCGGAAGAAGTCGTGCGCCTCTGTGAAGAGCCGAATGACTTCTCCTACAGTTATGAGCTCGACGGCACGATCGAAGAAAAACTCGAACAGATCGCAAAGAAGGTTTATCACGCGGACGGCGTTGCATTCCTGCCGAATGCGAAAAAGCAGATGGACCAGCTCGAAAAACTGGGCTTCGGCGGTCTGCCGATCTGCGTAGCCAAGACGCAGTATTCCTTCTCCGACGATGCAGCGCTGCTCGGCGCGCCGCAGGGCTTCACCGTTACAGTCAGGAATATCAAAGTCTCCGCAGGCGCGGGCTTCATCGTGGCGCTCACCGGCGATATCATGACGATGCCGGGGCTGCCCAAAGCACCGGCGGCGGAACGCATCGACGTCGACAGCACCGGTAAGATCTCCGGCCTGTTCTAAGGCGGCAAAAAGGTACGTATGACCCGGGAACAGGCAGTTGTCTGTTTCCGGGTCTTGTCAAATAGGCATCAAAACGGACAGGAAAGGAATGTGAGAGATATGGAAGATATGACAAGAGAAAGCTGCAGACAGTTCGTCGAAGTGCTGGCGAGCAGTGCCCCGACACCGGGCGGCGGCGGGGCTTCCGCACTGGTCGGCGCTGTTGCGGCCGCCCTTGGGAATATGGTCGGTTCGCTGACCGTCGGCAAGAAAAAGTATGCTGACGTGGAGGATGAAATCAAAGCGCTTATGGAGAAGTCCGCGGCGCTGCAGGAAAGACTCCTCGACCTGGTGCAGAAAGATGCCGAAGTCTTCGCACCGCTCGCGGCGGCATACGGGATGCCCAAGGAGACGGAAAAGCAGAAGGCGGAAAAAGAACGGGTCATGGAGGCGTGTCTCAACGATGCGTGCAGCGTACCGATCATGATCATGGAGGCCTGCTGCGAAGCGATCGACATGGCGGCGGAGTTCGCGGCAAAAGGCAGCAGACTCGCGCTGTCCGATGCCGGTGTCAGCGCCGTCCTGGCGGGTGCCGCACTGGAAGGGGCAAGCCTCAATGTATTCATCAACACCGGTTCGATGAAAGACCGCATCAATGCGCAGGCGCTTGAAGCGAAAGCGAACGGCATGCTCGACGCTTATGCGGTGCGCGCGGAAGAAGTCTTCCGGCAGGTCAGAGAAGCACTGTGATCAAATAGAGAAAGGAAGAACAATGGCTACAGTATTATCCGGAAAAGAAGTCACCGCTGCGCTGAATGAAAACCTGAAAGCGCGCGTCGCAGCATTGCAGGAAAAGGGCGTTACTCCGTGTCTGGCGATCGTCCGCCTGGGAGAAGAGCCCGGTGACATGGCCTATGAGCGCGGCGCCATGAAGCGGGCGGAGACCATCGGCATCACAGTGAAACAGTATGTCCTTTCCAGAGATGTCGATCAGGCATCGCTCCTTACTGTCATTGAAGAAATCAACGAAGATCCTGCGATCCACGGGGCGCTTCTGTTAAGACCGTTTCCCGCGCAGATCGATGATCAGACCGTGCGTAACGCCTTGCTGCCGGAGAAGGATATGGACGGCGTCACGGACGGTTCCATGGCAGGTGTATTTACGAGCACACCGCTCGGCTACGCCCCCTGTACAGCGGAAGCCTGCATGGCGGTCCTCGAACACTATGGCATCGATCCTAAGGGCATGCGGACAACGGTCATCGGCCGCAGCCTCGTCATCGGCAAACCGGTCGCGATGATGCTGCTCAAAAAGAACGCGACCGTCACCATCTGCCACACCAGAACGAAAGATATGGCAGAGGAGACCAGACGCGCCGAACTCGTGATCGCGGCGGCCGGCAAGGCGAAGATGGTGACGGCGGACATGCTGTCGGAAGGGCAGATCGTCATCGACGTCGGCGTCAACATGGGGGAGGACGGCAAACTGTGCGGCGATGTGGACTATGCGGCTGCAGAGCCGCTGGTGCAGGCGATCACACCTGTTCCGGGCGGTGTCGGGACCGTGACGAGTTCTATTCTGATGCGGCACGTCGTTGAAGCGGCAGAAGCGCTTCGGTAGAAATTAATATACATAGATCTATATTATGTCAAATAACGGAAAGCACTACGACAACAACAAAAAGGACGTCCGGACCGTCGATCTTGGCTTTGCGCATCTGGACGGCGACCGCGCCGCCAGGACCGGTGAACCGGAGACGGTCTTCTGTGAGGGCAAAACGCCGGCGCAGGTCGCGGAGATCATGGAAGCGCTCCTCACTATGCACCCGGAGGCCAACATCATGGGCACCCGGGCAGACGAGGCTGCTTATCAGGCGGTCAGGGAGCGGATCCCTGCCGTCTGCTATGACACTGCTGCGCGTGTCCTCTATGTGCGGCGCACTGCGAAAACCGACGGCCGCAGGGTCGCGGTCGTCAGCGCGGGCACAGCGGACATGCCGGTGGCGGAAGAGGCTGCCCTTTGCGTTTCCCTGTTCGGGCACGATGTTGTGAAAGTGTACGATGTCGGTGTCGCGGGTGTCCACAGGCTGCTTGCCTACGAGGAGACGATCCGTGCATGTGATGTCGTGATCGTCGCTGCGGGGATGGAAGGCGCGCTTGCCAGTGTGGTCGGCGGTCTTGTCGCGGCACCGGTGATCGCAGTGCCGACCTCCGTCGGTTACGGATCGAGTTTTGACGGACTGGCCGCGCTGCTCGCCATGCTCAACAGTTGTGCGAACGGTGTCGGAGTCGTCAATATCGACAATGGATTCGGGGCTGCCTGTCTGGCGGACAAGATCCTGAAAACAGCGACCGGACAAATGCGGAACGGGGAGGAAGAATGAGCAGTATCTATATCGATGTGACGAACGGGATCAGCAGCGATATGGTGCTGATGGCGCTGCGCGGACTCGGCGCGGAGGCGGATCTTGCCGGAAAGATCCATCTGCATGACCATGGACATGATCACGGTCACGAACACGATCATGACCATGACCATGCGCACACGTCTTATCAGGACGTGCTGCATATCATCGAACACAGCCATATCAGCAGCCGCGTCAAAGATACCGCCCGTGCCATCTACAGCACCATCGCCCGCGCGGAGGCGGCCGTTCACGGCGCGAGTCTTGAGACGGTCCATTTTCATGAGGTCGGGCGGCCGGAAGCGATCGTGAACATTCTTTCGATCGCGCAGGCGCTGGAAGAACTGGACGTGCAGGAAGTCTTCTGCTCCGACATCCACGACGGGCATGGAACGATCCTGTGCAGCCACGGAGAGATCCCCGTGCCGGTCCCTGCCGTCGCGGCAATGATGAAGGAATGCAGTCTCACGTTTGTGACGGACAGCGATGTGCACACGGAGATGGTCACCCCGAGCGGGCTCGGTGTGCTGATCGGGATCGGCGCGAAAGGCGCGGCTGCCATGCCGACGGCATTTGAAGGCGCCGCCAGCGCGCTGGGGACGGGCGGACGTGATATCGGAAGAGACGGTCTTCGTATCTATTTGTCTGATCATGACCGGATTTGCGCAAAATAGTATCGCAACAGAAATCTTAAGATTGTTTTAAGAAAACGCTAATCTGCCGTCTGTAAAATGACGATGTGAAGTTATCATTGCCGGGGGCGGCGCAACGGAGAAAAAACCATGACACATAAGATCCTGATCGCAGAAGACGACAAAGACATCATTGAACTTCTGACGCTGTATCTAGGCGGAGAGGGGTTTGAAGTGCTGGCTGCGGAGAACGGACGGGATGCTCTCAGGATCGCAAGAGAGGAGATGGTCTCCGCGGCACTTGTCGATATCATGATGCCGGTGATGAACGGGTTTGAGTTCATCCGCGAACTGCGCGCGTTCAGCCAGATCCCGGTAATCGTTCTGTCGGCGAGAGACCTCGATCATGACCGGATCCTCGGGCTCAATATCGGTGCGGACGCGTATCTGACAAAACCGTTCAATCCGCTCGAGGTGGTCGCCTATGTCAAGTCGGCGGTACGGCGCTGGGAAGCATCCGGGACAGCCGCGGGCGAGGAGACGGGCAAAGTCGTCGTCGGAGAGCTGGAGTTCGATCAGGAGCGGTTCTCCCTCCGGAAGAACGGTGAGCCTGTGCAGCTCACGAGTTCTGAGCTCAAGATCATCGCCAAGATGATGAAGGCACCGGAGCGCGTTTTTACCAGAGCGCAGCTGTATGAATGCATCAACGGAGAGTTCTACAACAGCGACGACAATACGATGATGGTGCATATCTCCAATCTGCGCGCCAAGATCGAAGATGACCCTTCACATCCACGGTATATCAAGACGGTGCGCGGACTGGGGTACAAGATTGAAGACGGCTCGGCAGACGATCGGTAAAGCGTTGGCAGCGTTCCGCGACCGCAGTGTGGTCCGGACGAACATCCTCATGTTTCTGGCATCGGCGGCGGCGCTGGTGCTGCTCTTTGCGTTGATCACGTACGGCGTCCGCGATACGTACGGCAACGTTTATAACTACGAGTATTACAATATCAACACGGACGTGTTCCCGGAGCTGAACACGGATGATTTTGAGACGCTGCACGAGGCGCATGAAGAACTGGATTTTGTCGTCTTCGATCAGAACGGCACACAGCTCTACGCGACCGACGAGACCATGGCCGGCGGGTATCAGTACAGCGATGCGGCCTTTATCCCGGCCTATGAGGACGATACATACTGGAATGTCGCGGAGACCGTCGATGGTGATGAACAGCGGTACTACGTGACAAAGTACCAGTACAATTACGAAGGCCAGGAGGATTATTATCTCGGCAGCGCTGTGCTGGACGGAGACTTCAGGATCCTGGAGACCGATATTCTGACTGACCGGGACCGGATCACCTGGCAGCAGATCGAAATTATGCAGGAGACCTATGCGACCGGGCTGCTGTACAAGTATGCGTACACCAACGACGCCGGGGAAGACCGGCTGCTGTTCTATACGGAATACGACAATGAATACGTCTATTATGAGCAGTATCAGAGAGCCAGGAACGTGACGGGCTTCCTGTATCTGCTGTTTTTCATCCTCGCGGCGCTGATCGTCATCGTGCAGGCGCTCTGGATGAGGCGCGTCACACAGCGGTATCTGCGGCCGCTCGATGAGGCGATCACGGCCTACGGGCGCGGGGTGCGCGGGGAGATCAACGAGAAGGAACTGGCGGTGGAGTTCCGGCCTGTTGCTGCGAACTTTAACGAACTGATGGACCGCCTCGACGCGGTCAATGCGGAGAAAGAAAAAGTCTACGAAGAGCGCCAGCGGACGATCGCTGATGTCTCACACGATCTCAGGACGCCGCTCACGGTCATCCAGGGGTATTCACAGGCCTTCCTCGAGGACCGTGTGCCGGAGGATAAAAAAGAGACCTACATGCGGGCGATCCACGAGAAATCCGTTTCCAGCGCGGAGATGATCAACATGCTCTTTGACTATACCAAGATGGAGCACCCCGACTTCACGCCTGCTTTCAGGACCGTCGATCTGACGGAGGTAACGGCAGAGTATCTGGCGGACAAGAAGGAGGAACTGGAGGAAGCGGGCAATGCGGTCTTGTATGCATTGCCGGAGCGCCCGATCCCTTATGAATGCGATGTGCGGCTGCTGTGCCGCCTCTACGACAATCTCATCGGCAATGCAGTCAAGCATAATCCACCCGGCACGGCAGTGTATTTCAGACTGGAAGAAAGACGGTTCGATCTGCGCATCACTATTGCGGACAACGGGAAAGGGATCCCGGAAGACCTGAAGAGGACACTGTTCAACCCGTTCGTGACAGGCAATGCCGCCAGAACGTCGGGGACCGGCACCGGTCTGGGCGTGACCATCGCCAAACGGATCGTGGACCTGCACGGGGGGAGTCTGCGTCTTGTGGACCCGCCGGAGGACGGCATGGCAACGGAGTTCGAGATTATCTTTCACAAAAGTTAAGATTGTTTAAAGGCGGGATTCATCTCCCGCTTTTATTCTGTATGCGAAAAGCAGTATTATGGAATCACAGCAGCCGCCCGCTTTCGCGCGGCAGGGAGAGACCTCAATATGGGAATGATCAGACTCAAAAACGTTTCCAAATTCTATTACAGCAAAGGCATCATCGCCAGTGGCATCACCAGAGTCAATCTGGATCTTGACGTTGGCGAATTTGTGGTGATCACCGGAGAGTCGGGCAGCGGCAAATCCACGCTCCTTAACGTCATTTCCGGTCTGGACACCTATGAAGAGGGCGAGATGTACATCGAGGGCAAGGAGACCAGCCATTACACGGCGGTCGACTTCGAGGGATACCGGCAGAAGTATATCTCGAGCATCTTCCAGAGCTTCAACCTGGTTTCCAGTTACACGGTCTATCAGAATGTGGCGCTGGCAATGCAGATCGACGGACGCCCGGCGTCGGAGATCAAGGAAAAAGTGCCGGCGATCATCGAAAAGGTGGGGCTCAGTGCGTACAGGAACCGCAAAGTATCAAGGCTGTCGGGCGGGCAGAAACAGCGCGTTGCGATCGCGCGCGCTCTGGCCAAGGATACAAAGATCTTGGTTGCCGACGAACCGACCGGCAACCTTGACAGCGCTTCCGCGGCAGGGATCGTAGAGCTCCTCACGGGCATTGCGGAGGATAAGCTGGTCATCGTCGTCACGCATAACTACGACCAGTTCAAAGACCACGCCACCCGTGTCATCAAGATGTACGACGGCAAGATCGTGGAGGACACCGGTGCGGGCCGGGAAGAAGAACAGCCGGCAGAGGCATTGGAAGAGCGGTCTGAGAAAAAAACCGTCGATCATCCTGATGAGGAAGCGGAGCGCCGCGATCCGAAAGAGGACCGGGCATCGCGCGGGAACACCATTCCGTACGGCACACAGCTGCGCCTCGGGGTGCGCAACACGTTCAACCTGCCGGCCAAGTTCCTGCTGCTCCTGCTGGTATTCCTGTTTGTCGTCAGTTCGGTCAGCTCGCAGTACGTGACCGTCAAGCAGCAGAAAGACACAGTGTCGGAGGCGGGGTGGAACAACTACTTCGCGCATTATTCGCCGGAACGCATCGTGCTGGAAAAGCAGGACCGCTCTCCGTTCACGCGGGCGGATTACGAGGCGCTGGAAAGCGCACCGCACATCAAAAAGCTGATCCGTGAGGATATGCTGTACGACAGTTACATCTGGATCGAGAACGACAGTTTTTCTTTCGGAGGCTACCCTATGACACTCAGCACGCTCGAGGAAGAACTGACCTACGGCGCACTGCCGCAGTCGGATGAGGAGGTCGTGCTGGCGGGCGTTGATGACGGCTGGACTTTCGGCGATGACCCTGCGGCGCTCGTCGGTAACACATATACGATCTACACGGACGACGGAGAGGAACGCAAAGTCACCGTTGCAGGCATCATCCTCAGACCGATGGAAGACGATACGTACACATATGACGCGGACATCTTCTTCCCCGATGCCGCAGTCAACGAGATCCGCAAGGGGATGTACGCCTCCCGCGGAACGACGACGATGCACATTGCCGGCTCGGACGTGCCTGTCATGCCGGGCGAAGGCGGACTGGTGATCAACGACAAGGTGCCGGAAGGGTATATCCTGCTCCCGACAACATGGGATCCGATGTTCAAAAAAGGATATGCCGCCGGCAATGACGTCAAACTCGGCGTCAAGACATTGTATTACGAAGAAACGCTCACTCTGACGATCATGGGCACCTACGGGGAGAAGACCTTCGAAAAAAAGACGGGGCTCAAGAATCTGTCGGAACACGACGGCGAGATCTATATCAATCCGATGGATTACCGCAGACTGTATGAGAAGGGCAGTTATCAGGCGACCGTCCTCGTAGACGACACCAGGAACATAGACGGTGTGAAAGATATGCTGGAGCGCGGCGGCTACCACACGCTGGTGCTCAAAGACCATATTTTCAACTTCATGGATGAGGAAATCATCGGCGTTATCCAGATCCCGATGTCCGTGCTCCTTTGCCTGGCGGTATTCTTTATCGCATACTTCGTGATCCGGCTGATCCTGAAGTCCAGAGGCGTCTACTTCGCGACTGTACGCATGCTGGGGATGGGCAGAAAGCCGGCCAGGCGCATCATGCGGACGGAACTCGTACTGGTGTGTCTGATCGCCGACGCGGTCTTCCTGCTGTTTATATATCTGAATCATCTTGGGGTGATCTACTCCGAAAAACTGATGAATTACCTGCTGTATCTGACGACGCGCGATTACATCATCCTGGCGCTGATCCTGCTGCTCATGGCGGTCCTGATCTCAGGACGCTTCATGCGGTCGATCTTCCGCAGTTCCGCAATGGGCGCATACAGAGAGGAGGCGTAGAGATGCTGACATTACAGAATGTAGATAAATACTTCTACCGGCACAAAGCCAATCAGATCCATGTCATCAACGATACGTCCCTGGAATTCGGGGAGACCGGCCTCACCGCACTGCTCGGACCTTCCGGCTGCGGGAAAACGACCCTCCTCAATGTCATCGGTGGGCTCGACAAAGTCAATAAGGGCAGGATCTATATCAACGGCAAAAAGATCACCGGCAGAACTGCCGGCAGAGTCGACAAGATCAGGAATCTGAACATCGGTTACATCTTCCAGAACTACAACCTGATCGACAACATGACCGTCTTCGACAATGTCGCCATGGTGCTCCGGATGGTCGGGATCAGGAACAAGGAGGAGATCCGTAAAAAGGTCGAGTACGCACTCGATCTCGTGGGGATGTACCGTTACAGAAAGCGCTACGCCGACATGCTCTCCGGCGGGGAACGGCAGCGCGTCGGCATTGCCCGCGCGATCGTCAAGAATCCTTCGATCATCATCGCCGACGAACCGACCGGCAACCTCGACAGTGCCAACACGCTGGAGGTCATGAATATCATCAAGGCCATCTCCCGGGAAAAACTGGTCATCCTGGTGACCCATGAAGAGAACCTGGCCAATTTCTACGCGGACCGCATCATCCGCCTGCAGGACGGCCGTGTCATTTCCGACGAGAAGAACGAGAATGTCGAAGGGCTGGACTACCGGATCGAGAACCGCATCTATCTGCAGGACATCGAGGATAAACGGACATTCGAGGATGACGATTATACCCTGCGTGTCTTCAACGACAGCGGGGAGAAGATGGACCTCGATATCGTCATCAGCCGCGGCAATCTGTTCATCCGCTCGCGGGACCCGCACAGCCGTATGGAGGTCGTCGACGAGGACTCGAGCATTGAACTCGTGGACGATCATTACCGCGCAATGACCGCGGAGGAAGCGGAAGCGCACCGTTTCCATCCTGAGCGCCTCGCAGCGAAAAAACCGCTGCGCCATGCGTCGATCCTGAATGTGTTCACGATGCTGGGGGCGGGGTTCAAAACGGTCGGCCGGTATCATATTCTGAAGAAGATCCTTCTGATCGGCTTCCTGATCTCCGCGATGTTCGTGACCTATGCGGTCTCCAACATTGCCGGGATCCTGAATATGCCCGACCGAAAGTTCGTGGAGGACGACAAGTCCTATCTTAGCGTGGTCCAGCAGAAGATGTCCGTCGAAGATTACCTGATGATAGAAGAAGATCCTGCGGTGGCGTACGCGCTGCCGGGGGACGGGCATATCGGCATGCAGATGCCGTTCGACGAGTACTGGCAGACATCCTGGGGCGGGGCGGTCTTCAGCGGATCGCTGAGTTCCGCGGAGGAGCTTACCGAAGAAGACCTGCTCTGCGGCAGGCTGCCTGAGAATGAGTATGAGGTGGTCCTGGATGCGCTGCTCCTTACGCGCCTTATCGACAATTACTCGGATATCGGGCAGGCCGGCTATCAGAAGCCGGAAGAACTTCTGGACCGTCACCTGACCCTCAAAAACCTCGAGCCTTTCACGATCGTTGGCATCACGGACAAGAGCAGCCCCTGCATCTACGCCGCCCCGTCGATGTTTATCAACATGCTGGCCAACACCAGCACGGAAGAAGACCTGTACAGTGACTCTGAAGAAGTGACTGAAGAGGATACGCAGGAGGTTTATAATGAAGACGGCACGGTCACAGCAACCGCGCCGGCGGCATCTGCGCTGATCGATTACAAACTCCACAAGGACGAGATCAAACTGACCAAGGGCAGCAAGTGGCCGGAAAACGATTACGAGGTCATCGTGGACAACGCGTACGCCAAGTCCATGAAACTTAACAAAGAGATCAAGACCAAAGTGAACGGGCACAAACTGAAGGTCGTCGGCTACTATACGAGCGATTCGCTCAAGGATAAGTACTTCGTCAATAACAACATGATCAAGTACCAGCTGATCCTCGGCAGCGAGAACATGACCGTCAAACCGGCCATAGACAAGGAAGAAGCCATGATGATGCTGGAGTCTTACGGTTTCAAGATCCGGGATCTTTACCAATACCAGAAGAGTGAATACCGCAAGAGCCAGCTTGCCACGATGCGTGCTTTCCTGCTCGTCGGGGGTATCATCATCCTGATCTCGCTGATCGAAGTGTTCCTCATCATGCGCGCGTCGTTCCTGTCCCGGATCAAGGAGGTAGGCACGCTCCGCGCTATCGGAGTGAAAAAACTGGATATCTACCGGATGTTCGCCGGCGAGATCGTGGCGATCACGGTATGCGCTTCCATACCGGGCTGGCTGTTCATGAACTTCATCATACACAAACTGCAGCACATTTCGCTGCTGGAAAACCTGTTCGTGTGCACGCCGCAGACGATGCTGGTATCGCTGCTCACGATCTTCGCATTCAATCTGCTGTTCGGACTCCTGCCGGTGTTCCGTACACTAATCAAGCGCCCGGCGGCGATCCTGGCGCGCACTGATGTTAACTGATAAACGGGAGCAAGAGGGAAGAATAATGAGAAGCTTTAAAACTGTACGCAGAAGGACCGGGCTGCGCATCCTGACGATACTGACGGCGGTCATGCTCATCTTCGGACAGAGCGTCTTTGCGGACACAGCACCGGCTCCTGTCCGGGAGGTCCATAAAGTATCCGCGGGCGAGAAGATGTACTGTTTCTTTGTTCAGAAAAACGTTGTGCTCACGCCCGCACAGATCGCTGCCATCGAAGACGACCAGGCACTGACCGAAGATATTCTGAAGAGGGCGGGGCTGTACATGCGTGAAACGAGCTGCACCAGCGCGGACCACCCGGTCATTACCATGGAGGCATGGCTCAAAGCGGGCAATACCGTGCAGCTGAGTCAGATCGACATCGTCAAACTACGGCAGGCGACGCCCTCTGAAGGCGAACCGGTCAAGCTCCATCTGGACCTGCGCTTCACCGTAAAAGAACCCTGGGAGGATGAGGTGCAGCCACAACCGGACGACCCTGCTGTTGAGCCCGGGGATGAACCCGGCGACGATCCTGCTGTCGATCCGCCGGAAGATCCGTCAGATAACCCCGGTGATGTCCCCGGGGACGGATCCGGTGACGGCACAGGGGATGACCCGGCTGTTGGGCCATCTGATAATCCGGGCGGTGGATCCGGTGACGGCACAGGGGATGACCCGGCTGTTGGGCCATCTGATAATCCGG
>JAWRJC010000032.1:0-8796 GCA_040307715.1 Clostridiales bacterium
GGACGGCTGGTGGGAGCCGGACGGGATATATCAATTATTCTACTATAAAGGAGGAAGAGGATATGGCTTTGAAATCTGGAGCACAGTATCTGGAAGAAATGAAGGCAATGAGACCTAACGTCTATAAGTACGGAAAGCTCATCGAAGATGTCACGACAGACCCGGCGACAAAAGGGACGCTGATGAATACCGCAGCGTGGTATGATATGTCGCTGGCTCCCGAAACGGAAGACCTGTACACGACCATCTCCTATCTGTCCGGCGAAAAAGCGCACAGATGGACCACCGTCATGACGACTGCGGATGATGTCATCGGCGACGCGAAGATGAAGAGAGACGGCTACAGAAGATGCGGCAGCTGCATGGGTCCGGTCTGCGCCGGCTGGGGCATCATGAACGCACTGTGGGGCGTGACCTACGACATGGATGCAGAGTATGGCACCGACTACCATGAAAGACTGAAGAAATTCGCCGCGATGGCGGAAGACAAAGCGCTGGCGATGTGCGGCGCGATCACGGACGCGAAGGGCAACCGCAAGGTCAAGGCCGGCATGCAGCCCAACCCGGACGTTTTCCTTCACGTTGAAGAAACCAAAGAAGACGGTATCGTCGTCAGCGGCTTCAAGATCCAGATCTGCGGCACAGCTGCTGCCCAGTGGATCATGGCGATGCCGACGCAGGGCTTCAAGGAAGGCGAAGAAAAATTCGCTGTCGCGTTCGCTACCCCTAAAGACGCGGAAGGCATCACGATCGTTGAGACGACCAGACCGTCCGACAACAAGGTCGAAGCGGGCAACTGGGATGCGCCTGTCTCCGGCACGACCCAGGCATTCATTCTGTTCGACAAGGTCTTTGTTCCGAACGAATATGTCTTCATGAACGGCGAGACCAAATACTCCGGCCGCCCGATCGGCAACTTCTCCAGCATCTACCGTTCCGCGATCGGCGCGTGTGTCGCCGGCCAGGGCGATGTCATGATCGGCGCTGCGATCGCGATGGCGAGAGCCAACGGCCTGTCGCAGAAACCGTTCCAGGATAAGCTGACCGATATGGCCATGAGAAACGAGACCACGTACGGTCTGGGCATCGGCGCGATCGCCATGGGCAGACAGCACAAGTCCGGCGCGTTCTATCCGAACGCTATTCTGGCGCACACCAATAAGTATCTGGTCGGCACACTTCCGACAGAGACCAAGAGACTGGCGCAGGAGATCGCAGGCGGCATCTGCGAGACAGGCTGCATGCCTTCCTATGAGGATATGGTCAGCCCGCTCTACGGCAAGGAACTGATCGCTGCGATGGAAGCCGGTGTTTCCGGTGAAGACCGCTTCAAGATGGCAAGACTCGTTGAGTGGCTGACGGTCGGTGCCGGCATCCCGGGCTGCATGCACGGCGGCGGCTCCCCCGACACAGCCAAGGCAGTCGTCAAGGCTATGACCAAGTGGGAAGACTATGTCGACTACGCAAAAGCGCTGGCAGGGACTGAAGCAGACTTCAGAGAAGAACCGCCGGTCAAAAAATAAGAGTCAATGAAGTGAGGTTTCCTGTTCGTGACCGCCGATGCGGCAATGCCGGCGGTCACGGGCAGAGATCTATATCTGTTGGTTATCATTGTTGCTAAGGAGGCATAACGTGAAAGAAATCAGATGGCATGGAAGAGGCGGTAACGGCGCCTTCACAGCCGCGAAACTTCTCGGTCACGCAGCATCTGTATACGGTAACAAATACGCGCAGGCGTTCCCGTCGTTCGGACCCGAACGGCGCGGCGCCCCCGTCAGAGGGTTCACCCGTATCGATGACAACGTGATCACAGATCACAGCCAGGTCTACACCTGCGACGCGGTCCTCGTCCTGGACGAGACACTGTGCGAAGTCGGCGGCGTATTCGAAGGCCTGAAGGACGACACCGTCCTGGTCATGAATACGACGAAGACCCCGGAAGAGGTCAAAGAAGCGTATGCTTCGATGTCGGACGAACTGGCGAAGATCAGAGTCTATACGCTGGATGCCACCCAGATGGCGCTCGATATCCTGGGCAGACCGATCGTGAACACGATCCTGCTGGGTGCGGGTGTTGCCGCGACAGGCATTGTCGAGCTCGATGATGTCCTCAAGGCGGTCGACGACATGATGGGCGGCGGACTTGCCGCAAAGAACAAGGCGGCTGTCGAAGCAGCGTACAAAGCGGTAAAGGAGGCGTAGAGTCATGAACAAACCAAAAGTAAACAAGGACCTCAAGCTTCCCACCAATTTTGATGAACTCATGATCGGCGGCGGCAACGGGGTCGGCGTTCTGGCAACAGTCAACTCGGGATTCCGTACGTTCCATCCGGTGTTCGACTACAACAAGTGCGTCCGCTGCATGTTCTGCTGGATCTACTGTCCGGAAGGCTGCATCGACAAGACCACTGTCGATCCGGAGAGCGGAAAGATCATGCTGGAAGTTGATATGGATTACTGCAAGGGCTGCGGCATCTGCGCCAACGAATGCCCCACCAAGTGCATTACCATGGTAAAGGACGGTGACGACGATGAGTAGAAAAGCATTTTTGTCGGCCAATGAGGCGGCGGCTCACGGCGTCCGTCTGGCCAAACCGCAGGTTGTCAGCGCGTACCCGATCACGCCGCAGACAACACTGGTAGAAAAGATCGCGGATTTCATCGCTGACGGCGAGAGCGATATCGATTACATCATGGTAGAGAGTGAACACAGCGCGATGGCTGCTGCGTTCGGCGCCGCTCTGATGGGCGCGCGTGTATTTACCGCTTCGTCTTCGCAGGGTCTGCTGTACATGGCTGAGATGCTGCACTATGCAAGCGGCACACGTCTTCCGATCGTCATGGTCGACGCCAACCGCGCGACCGCTGCTCCGTGGAACATCTACGGTGACCAGCGCGACACGATGTCTCAGAGAGACGCAGGCTGGATCATGCTGTTCGCAGAGAGCGGCCAGGAAGCCCTGGACATGATCCTGCAGGCATACAAGATCGCGGAAGATCCCAGGGTCATGACGCCTGTCATGGTCAACCTGGACGGCTTCACGCTGACGCATACCTATGACGTTGTCGAGATCCCCGAACAGGAAGAAGTGGATGCGTTCCTTCCGCCGTACGTGACCGATTACAAACTGGATCCGGAAAGACCCCTGACGCTGGCTTCGACCACAGGTCCGGACTTCCATACTGAGAACCGCGCACAGCAGCAGATGGCGATGGAGACCGCGAAAGAGGTCATCAAGGAAGTCAACGACGAATTCGCGAAGATGTTCGGCAGAGATTACGGCGGGCTCGTGGAAGAGTACTGCTGCGACGATGCGGAAGTTGCGCTCGTCGCGACCGGTTCCTCCGCAGGTACGACCCGTATCATCGTGGATGAACTGAGAGCGGAAGGCAAGAAGGCCGGTATGATCAAGATCCGTTCCTTCCGTCCGTTCCCGAAAGAATACTTCCAGAGCGTCATCAATAAGTTCCAGGCGGTCGGCGTCATCGACAGAAGCATCAGCTTCGGTGCGGAAGGCACGATCTTCCAGGAAGTCAAAGGCGCCCTGTACGGCTCGAACGCCAAACTCGGCAACTACATCGTTGGTCTTGGCGGCAGAGACGTCTCCCGCGAGCTGATCAAAGAGATGTTCGACAAACTCTTTGCGATGGCAGCGGGCGCTGAGGAAGAAGAAGTTCAGTTCTTAGGATTGAGGTGGTAACTATGGCAATCAATTTGAAAACAGTAGACGATAAAGAGCTGCTCTACGGGACAAAGATCTGCCAGGGTTGCGGCGCCGGCATGGCGGCCAGAATGGCCCTCAAGGTCCTCGGAGAGAAAACAGTTCTCTGCACACCGGCATGCTGCTTCGCGGCGACCACAACGGTATATCCGCAGTCTTCTATCTTTGTCAACAATGCGATCTCCGCGTTCCCGGGACTGGCTGCAACAGCTTCCGGCATGACACACGCAATGAAGACGATGGGCTGGGACGATGAGTACACCATGCTCGCGATCGCGGGTGACGGCGGTACGATCGACATCGGTATTCAGGGTCTGTCCGGCGTAGCGGAAAGAAACGATGACATGATCTACATCTGCTACGACAACGAAGCGTACATGAACACCGGTGTTCAGAGATCCGGCAGCACACCGTTCGATGCTTGGACAACGACGACACCGACCGGCCCCTGCTCCAAGGGCGAGAAGAACAAGTTCAGAAAGAGCCTGTTCGAGATCATGAGCGCGCACCGCATTCCGTATGTGGCGACCGCGTCCGTGGCGTACCCGCAGGACTACATGGCGAAAGTCGAGAAGGCAAAGAACATCAAGGGCTGCAGAGTCATCCACGTATCGGCACCGTGCCCGACCGGCTGGGGCTATGATACGGCGAAGACGGTCGAACTCGCCAAGATGGCGGTCGAGAGCGGCCTCTGGTATCTGGCGGAGAATGACGGCGGCGAGATGAAGCTGACCTACAAGCCGAAGGAACTCAAGGATCCGGCAGATTACCTCAAGATGCAGAAGAGATTCAAGCATCTGACCGACGAGGATATCCAGGAGATCAGAGAGATTCGTGACGGTGAGTGGGCGCGGATCAAAAAGATCTTCAACGTCGAATAATGGCTGTGACGGCAGTGGTCAGGCAAAAAAGTTTGACCACTGTCGAAATTGTGCAAAAACATAGTGCAAGAGTATGCAGAAACAACTATAATGATAGTATCTTGATTGTCTAAATCAGCACCTTGCCGGAATGGAAGGCCCGGCGGCTGCTGGGATAGAACCGTTACTGTATACAGTATTTCTTATTAATCATGGAGGTTTAACATGAAAAAGAAGAGTTTGCTGATTGCACTCATCGCCATCCTGGCTATGACCATGACGCTGTTCGCAGGCTGCGGCGGCGGCAGTGATGATGGCGGCAGTGCTGCTGGTGGCGATGCCCAGACCTATACCCTGAAGATGGGTGGCGTCGACGCTCCGGATGACGTTTCCACACGTACGATGGAGAAGTTCGCAGAACTGGTCAACGAGAAAACCGGCGGTGCTGTGACCGTCGAGACCTATCCGGCCGGTCAGCTGGGTAACTACGATGAAATGTATCAGGAGATCAAGAAGGGCAACCTGGATGCAGGTCTGTTCACAGTCTATGGCTCCGATACAACTCCGGCGATCGAGATCGTCTATCTGCCCTTCCTGACCACCGGTCTGGAAGAGTACAAGGAAGTCTTTGCTCGTGACGGCGCTGTCTGGAACGAGATCAAGCAGATCCATGCGGATCAGGGCGTTGAGCTCCTTGGTTTCTACAACAACGGTTATGTCGGCATCGGCTTTGCGAAGCTGAGCACTCCGAAAGACAAGCTGTTCACCATGGGCGAGAAGAAGGATGAACTCCTTCGTGTCCCGGGCATGGAATCCATGCAGAAGTCTGCTGAGGCGATGGGCTACAACACCACTGTTATGGCTTACACCGACGTTTACACAGCGATGCAGACCGGTACTGTTGACGGCGAATGGGCTGGCGGCCCGACCCTCAACTACTACAACTTCAAGGACGTTCTGAAGTACTTCGTTGACTACAGAGGCGCGCTTGATATGTACATGATGGTCATGAACCAGGAACTGTTCCAGAGCATGCCGGAAGAGTATCAGACAGCGATCATGGAAGCTGCTGACGAAGCGACCGAATATGGTAACGAACTGCTCGCGCAGCAGGACGAGGAACTGATCCAGAAGATGGCTGATGAAGGCATCGAGACGATCATCCCGACTGACGAACAGAGAGCTGAGATGCAGAAATACTTCAAAGAGAACGTATGGCCTGAAATCACTGCTCCGTTCAACCAGGATCTGGTCAAAGAGCTGACTTCCAACTAATCGGCTTACACTTTGATCAAACCAGCCGGTCGGCCTTCCGGGGCCGGCCGGCGACATCAAAGTCTACGGAGGACTATAAATGAGTAAGTTAAAGCCAATCGAAGAAACGGGTCTCTGGAAGGTCATGGCTCACTTTATGGAGATCATGCTCTTCCTGATGAGTGCGACGCTGGCTTCGCTGGTGTTTATCACTGTCCCGGTTCGTTACATCATGAAAACCAGCATCTTCGGGGTCGAAGAGGTCATCATGATGATGGCCATCTGGATCTACTATCTGGGCGGTGCGTACGGCAGTTATGAGCAGAGCCATATCAACGCCGATATCATGATGCACTTTATCAAGAACGAAAAAGCCAAGTGGGTCATTTCGGTCCTGAAGCAGATCGTTGCGATCGTGGTATTTGGCGCATTCGGATACTGGTGCATCACGAAATATCTGGCCTGGACGATCCAGTCCGGCGGTATGTCCATGCAGCTGCACATCCCGAATTGGGTACCGATCAGCATGATGGCAGTATCCTTCGTACTCATGACATTTTATGAATGTTTCCACCTGTACAGGTTGTTCAAGCCTTATAAAGGTGGAGAAACCGCGAAAGACGGAGAGGAGGTGAGTGCCTGATGTTGGTATGGATCGCATTTATATTACTGATCGTCCTGATCCTGCTGGGCGCTCCGGTACCTGCCTGCTTTGGCGGTGTGGTCATGTTCCTGATGTTCACTCTGGGATATGACGGCAATATGTTGCTGAATACAGCATACAGCAGCCTGAACGCGTTCAACCTGCTCGCGATCCCGCTGTTTATCATGGCCGGCGGCATTATGGAGAAAGGTAATATCGGCGAAGCGCTGGTAGGCTGGATCACCATGTTCTTCGGCAAGGTGAGAGCATCTCTTGCGATCGTCACCTCTGTCGTATCGGCTATTTTCGGATCCGTCTGCGGATCCGGCGCGGCGACGCTGTCCTGCATCGGCTCGATGGTGGCGCCTCGTATGAGAGAAAAGAATTACCCGATGGCGATCGGCGCATCCGTTTCTGTCTGCGCAGCTCCGCTGGGACTTCTGATCCCGCCGAGCGCGATGCAGATCCTGTATGCGTGGCTGTCCCAGAAATCCGTTCTCGGATGCTTCCTGGCTATCGTTATCCCCGGTGTCATTCTTTGCATATTTATTGCGTTTGCCGGTTGGTTCCTCATGCGTAAGGATGAGAATATCACACGGGAAGAGCCGCTGCCGAAAGGGCAGAAGGGCAAGATCATTGTCAAGCGCACCGCACACGCGGTACCGGCACTGCTGATGCCTTTCATCATCCTCGGCGGTATCTATGGTGGTATCATGACCGCGACGGAAGCTGCGGCTGTATCCATCATCTACTCCATCCCGGTATCCATCTGGATCTATAAAGGCATGCGGTTCCGCGACCTGAAGAAAGTCTTCACTGACACAGCTTGCACGACAGGCGTTGTCATGGTCATGGTCGGATTCGTCATGATGTTCGCGCGTATCCTGACGCTGGAGAAATTCCCGCAGACGGTACTGCAGGTGTTCCTTGGCATTTCCGACAATAAGTATGTCATCCTGCTCATGCTCAATATCTTCATGATCATCATCGGCATGATCATGGACGATACGAGCGGCACGATCCTGATCGTTCCGATCCTGATGCCGCTGCTCGAAGAGATCGGCGTCAGCCCGTATCAGTTCGCAGCGATCATCGGCGTCAACATGGGTATGGGTAACATCACCCCGCCGAGCGCGCCGTTCCTGTATCTTGGTGCACGTATCTTCCGCGTAGACGCGACGGATATGATGAAACCTATTTTACAGATCATACTAATGGCATATGTACCCACGCTGATCCTGGTAACATGGATTCCTGATTTGTCCCTGTTCCTGCCGAGACTGCTGATGGGTGACAGGCTGGGTATTTAATCAAGACCTTCCAAATGATTGGCCACTGAAGGTCTCCTTCAGTGGCCAGTTTTATAAATGTATCAATGACTGACCGTCGGTCGCACTCCGGCCGGTCCGGGAGCAAATCGTATAAAGGGTTAAAAGGATGCAGATGACAGCGAGGCAGTTACAGGCGCAGCAGACAAAAGAGAGTATCTACAATGCGGCAATCAAACTGTTTGAACTGCACGGTTATGAGAATGTGCTGATCGAGGATATCACCAACGAGGCGAATTGCGCCAAGGGTACGTTCTATTTATATTACAAATCGAAAAAGGATCTGATGTATGAGACCGTCAACCGGTACAACGAATTGTCTGACCGGGCCTATGAAGCGGTGAGGCAGATCGCGGATTTCAGAGAGAAGCTGATCAAGTACTCCATGTATTACTATGAAGGAGTGCGCAGCACCGGCAGACAGATCCTCCGTGCCCTCGACGGCAACAATGTACTCGACGGGGCGAAGGATGTCATCAACTCAGATGACCGCAGCATCTACCGTGTGCTTGACCAGCTTGTGGAAGAGGGGATGGAACAGGGGTATCTGTCCCGTGACAACGACAAAGAGCACTACAGAAGGGCATTTGTTACGACCTTCCTCGGAGTCGACTATTACTGGTGTACCCGCGAGGATGTCGATGTGGTCGAACTGATCATGCAGCAGGTCGGCTATGTGCTGGACGGCATGATGAAGCACTGAGCACATAATTATTAAGACGAACGCAAACGGGCAGCTGCGGCTGCCTGTTTTTTTAACGGGGGATCCACTGATTGCAAGGGTCACAGCGTTCCGGCAAAAAAACCTTCAACAATCTCGAAAAAACTGTTGACACACATCCCCCAAAGTTGTATATTAAATGAGCGCGCTGAACACAGCAGCGCCGAGCCGGCCCTCGAAAAAAGGCCGGAACCTTGAAAACTGCATAGTGTAGAAATTTGGTCAAAAGAGGCTTAAAAGCCTCAAAGATCAAGGAAAACAATCAGCA
>JAWRJC010000033.1:0-6050 GCA_040307715.1 Clostridiales bacterium
AAAAAGTGATGACCCAGTACCGGCATGTCTGCCGCAGAGCGCTGGCCGCGGGGATCGGCGGGATGGTGCTGACGGCGGTCATTTACGGGCTCCTGGTTTTCTGGAAGGAGAAAGAACTTCTGCGGTGGATCATGGGGCTTGCCGGCATCAGTCTGTTCTTCTTCGGCGGACTCCATGTACTGGCGCTCGTCTACGGCCCTGCCCGGCAGTTCGCGTACGGCAGTCAGATCGACATGGCTCTTCCGGAGAAAGACTACCTTGCGCAGCTGGTGGATCAGAGCTTTGCGGTGCAGCTCGCGGTCATGACCTGCATCGCCGCGGTGATCTTCTATCTGCTCATGATCTATCTGACATACCGGCTGGCAGGCAAACGCAATGTTTTCAAACGCTCTGTATGGGCAGAGCCGGCAAAACGGTGAAGAAAGGAAGATAAAGATGGTATATGTACATCTCGCAGAAGGATTTGAAGAGATCGAAGCGCTGACCGTTGTGGATCTGCTGCGGCGCGCGGAGATCGATGTGCAGATGGTCTCGGTCGGAGAGAGCAAAATGGTGACCGGCGCGCACGGGATCACCATACAGGCGGATATCCTGCAGGAGGAGGCGGATTACTCGGTCTCCGAAATGCTGGTCCTCCCGGGCGGCATGCCCGGCACGACCAATCTGATGCAGAATGAGACGCTCGGACGGGAGATCCAGAACTACGTCCAGATCGGACGCTGGGTCGCGGCGATCTGCGCGGCGCCGATGGTCCTCGGCAAGCTTGGTGTCCTTGAAGGAAGACAGGCGACGATCTATCCGGGCATGGAAGTGCACCTCATCGGAGCGACTCCCATCCATGAACAGAAAGTTGTCAAGGACGGCAGGATCATCACCTCGAAAGGCCCCGGGACCGCGATGGACTTCGCGCTGGAACTGGTCGAGGCGATGAAAGGAAAGTCCGCGGCGGATGAATTGAGAGGAGATCTGGTATTTGCTTGACTATACGGATTTGACGGGAAAGATCGCCCGCGGCGAATGGCACTTTGATCTGGCGCATGGCGATTACCATAACCATACATACTATTCGGACGGTCTGTATTCCCCCGATGCTGTTGTAAAGCGCGCCGTTTCGCTCGGTCTGTCGGAAATCGCCATCACGGATCACGACGGGCTCCGGGGGATCCGGGAAGCGCAGCAGAGCGGTAAGGAGCAGGGGATCGCGATCGTCCCCGGCGTTGAACTGTCCACAAGAATGGAAAACAACGTCGGTCTGCATATTCTGGGGTACGGGATCGACATCGATAACCCCGCTCTTAACGAGCGGCTGCAGCAGATCCTCGACGCCCGCACGGACAGGAACCGCCGGCTGATCGCCGCGCTGCAGGCGGAGGGGTTTGACATCGCGATGGAAGAGATCTACGACCGGCCTGAGCAGACCTACATCGGCAAGCCGAATATCGCCCGCGTTCTGATCCGCAAAGGATACGCGCCGGATATGGAAACGGTCTTCCGCGATATCCTTGGCATGCCTTCGATCAAAGCGGTCAAAAAGGAACGTCTTGATCCTGCGGAGGGGATCCGCCTGATCCTGGCGGCAGGCGGCATAGCCGTCTGGGCGCATCCCGGAAAGACCAAGAAGATCGGGGAGAAGGGCAGCGAGGAGTTCTACGCGAATGTGGAGAAGATCCTCGGGTACCTTGAAGCGGCAGGGCTGGCCGGTATGGAATGCTACTATCCGAAACACGATCAGGCGATGACGGAGCGATTCCTTGCGATCGCCGCCGCGCACGATCTGCTGGTCACAAAGGGCTCGGATTTTCACGGTGATTGAGAGCGCCCGGACCGCGGAGGCGGACCGGCATTGCACAGAACGGAAAGAGGCGCTTCCTGTTGAAAGGGAGGCGCCTTTTAGATATAATAAAATGTCAGGGAATGTGCCTGTGCACAGGCGCTGTGAGTAAGAAGAAAGAGGAGAACGGATCGCTCTGCCGGTGAGGCGGAGCGGATAGATACAGGAGCAAACCATGAAGATCTACAACACATTGACCAGAAAGAAAGAAGAATTCGTCCCGCAGCAGGAAGGCGTCGTCAACATGTACGTCTGTGGCCCGACGGTCTATAACTATTTCCACATCGGCAATGCGCGTCCCTTCGTCGTCTTCGATACGATGCGCAAGTACCTCGAGTACCGCGGCGAAAAAGTCAACTTCGTCCAGAACTTCACCGATGTGGATGACAAGATCATCAATAAGGCGAGAGAAGAAGGCGTGACCGCGCCGGAGATCAGCGAGAAGTACATCGAAGAGTATTTCAAGGATGCCAAGGCGCTCAACGTGACGCCGGCGACCGTCCATCCGAAAGTCTCCGAGACCATTCCGGATATCATTGCGTTCGTGCAGGACCTGATCGATAAAGGCTACGCCTACGTCGTTGACGGAGACGTCTACTACAGCACCCGCAAATTTGCGGACTACGGCAAACTCTCCAAGCAGAATATCGACGATCTCGAGGCGGGTGCCCGCATCGCGATCGAAGAGAAAAAGAAGGATCCGCTCGACTTCGCGCTCTGGAAGGCGCGCAAGGAAGAGGATGAGATCGCGTGGGAGTCCCCCTGGGGCATGGGCCGTCCCGGCTGGCACATCGAGTGCTCCACGATGTCGAGAAAGTTCCTCGGCGAAACGCTTGATCTGCACGCCGGCGGGCAGGATCTGATCTTCCCGCATCATGAGAACGAGATCGCCCAGTCCGAGGCGCACAACGGCAAACCGTTCGCGAACTACTGGATGCACAACGGCTACATCACGATCGATAACGAGAAGATGAGCAAGTCCAAGGGTAACTTCTTCACGGTCCGCGACATCCTGCAGCAGTACAGCGGCGAAGTGATCCGTTTCTTCCTGCTCTCCGGTCAGTACCGCAGCCCGATCAACTTCAGCGCGGATCTGATGGAGCAGGCCAAGAACGGCCTGGCGCGCATGCAGAACGCCAAGGACAATCTGAAGTTCCTCGCGGAGAACGGCAGAGATGAGATGACGGAAGCCGAAAAAACTTCCATGGATGGATTTGACCAGTACAGACAGAAGTTCATCGACGCGATGGATGATGACCTCAACACAGCGGACGGCATCTCGGCGGTCTTTGAACTCATCAGCGACATCAACGTAGCATCCAAAGACGGGGCGAGCAAGGAATATGCGAAAGCGGCGCTCGGTATCCTGACCGAACTGACCGCTGTCCTCGGTCTGCTGCAGCAGGAGGAGGACGACAGCATCGACGACGAGATCCAGAAGCTTGTCGATGAACGGCAGGAAGCCAGAAAGAACAAGAACTTCGCCAGAGCGGACGAGATCCGCGACATGCTGAAAGAGCGCGGCATCATCCTCAAGGATACCCCGCAGGGCGTGCAGATCATCAAGGAATGACCGCAGAGATATGACAGACAAAGAGAAACTGTATCACTCCAATACGACCAATCTGGCCTACATCGGCGACGCAGTCTTTGAGGTCTATGTGCGGGAGCGGCTGCTTAGCGGTCCGTTCGCGACGACAAAGACGCTCCAGCGGGAGGCTGTCCGGTATGTCAGCGCAGCGGCACAGGCGAAGGCGCTCCGGAAGATGTTCGACACCCTCACGGAGGAGGAACAGCGGCTCGTCAAGCGGGCACGCAACCACCGCAGTGCGACGAAGCCGAAGAATGCGAGCCCGGTCGATTACAAGTTGGCAACGGCATTCGAGGCGCTGCTGGGGTATCTGCACCTCGCCGGGGAAGAAGAGCGATTCCTCGAATTGGCGGAGACGGCCTGGACGATCCTGTCCGAAAAGGAGTAAGCGGCCGGCGCACAGCCGGAGAGAACGGACAAAGAAAATGAGCAACGAGAAGAAGAAAAAGAAAAAGAAAAGGTGGTCCTACAACAGAGGGCGGGATGCTTTCGTCGACTATGTGGTCACCAACCGGGACTACACCCGCGAGAACATGGAGCGGCAGAAAGAGATGCCCAAGGAATGGCGCAAGTCGGAGATCATCATGGTGGTGGTCATCGCGCTGGCGCTCGTCGGGTGCCTCGTCCGTTATGTGATCCTGAAATAAAAAGGAGTAAATGCAATGAGTTATGCAGACAAACTGTTCGTGGATATGTGTACGGACATCATCGAAAACGGCTATTCTTCCGAAGGGCAGAAGGTCCGCCCGGTATGGCCGGACGGGACGCCTGCGCACACGATCAAGAAGTTCGGCGTGGTCAACCGCTACGATCTGTCCAAAGAGTTTCCGGCGCTGACGCTGCGCCCGACCGCGATCAAGTCGGCTGTGGACGAGATGCTCTGGATCTGGCAGAAGAAGTCCAATAATATCAAGGATCTGCACAGCCACATCTGGGACGAATGGGCGGATGAGAACGGTACGATCGGCAAGGCGTACGGTTATCAGATGAGCCTGAAGTACCGGTTTGCGCAGGGGGAGATGGACCAGGTCGACAACGTCATCTGGCAGCTCAAGAATCAGCCGTATTCCCGGCGGATCCTGACGAATATCTTTAACTTTAACGATTTGATGGAGATGGGGCTGGAACCGTGCGCGTACAGCGTGACCTTCAATGTGACCGGCGACCGCCTCAACGCGATCCTGCATCAGCGTTCGCAGGATATCCTGGCGGCGAACAACTGGAATGTCGTCCAGTATTCTGTGCTGGTGATGATGCTGGCGCAGGTAACGGGATTCAAACCCGGCGAACTGGTGCATGTCATCGCGGATGCGCACATCTATGACCGGCATGTGCCGATCATTAAGGAGATGATCGAGCGCCCGCAGTACCCGGCGCCGACGTTCCGGCTCAACCCGGATATCAAAGACTTCTATGACTTCACGCTCGATGATATCATCGTTGAGAACTATCAGAAAAACCCGCAGATCAAGGATATCCCGATCGCGATCTAGGAGGTCACTATGTTCGAAGCCATCGTCGCTGCCGACCGCAACTGGGGCATCGGCAAAGGCAACCGGTTGCTTTGCCATCTGCCCGGCGATCTGCGGTACTTTAAAGAAAAAACCATCGGCAAACGGATCCTGATCGGCCGGAAAACGCTGGATTCGTTTCCCGGCGGCCGGCCGCTTCCCGGACGGGAAAACATCGTCCTGTCCCGGGATCCTTCGTTTGCCCGCGAGGGCTGCACCCTCTGCCGCAGCATCGAAGAAGCGAGGCGGCTCACCGGCGATGTGATCGTCTGCGGCGGCGAGAGCGTGTACCGCGCGATGCTGCCCTGGGTCGATACCGTTTACGTGACGAAGATCGACGAAGCGTTCGACGCCGACCGGTACTTCCCGGACCTGGACGCGGACCCGGCATTCGAGATCGACTGGCAGGCGGAGGAGAGCTGCGAGGAGAACGGGATCCGGTACCGGTTTGTCAGATATAAGAGAGTGAACAGCAATGGCGAAGACAAAGACTGCAAGGCCGAAGACTGCAAAGCCGAAGACGGCGCCCCGCAGGATGCGGAATAGCAAAGCAGAAGAAAGAGAACCAAGCGGCGTTCCGGCTGCTCTTCCGGAAGGGATGATTGCCGGACGCAACGCGGTTTTCGAGGCATTGAAGAGCGGCCGCGAGATCGACCGTCTTTTTGTGCAGGATAATGCGGAGGGGTCGATCGGCAGGATCCTCGCACTGGCCAGGGAGCGCGGCATCACCTGCACCCGTGTTTCACGGGCGGCGCTCGACCGGATGGCGAACGGCGCGGTGCATCAGGGCACTGTTGCACAGGCTGCGGCGCACGCCTATGCATCCGTGGAGGAGATCCTGCAGGCGGCGGCAGCGCGCGGAGAAGATCCGCTGCTCGTCGTGCTGGACGGGCTGGAGGATCCGCACAATCTGGGCGCGATCATGCGCAGCGCGGAATGCGCAGGCGCACACGGGATCGTGATCCCGAAGCGCGGCAGCGCCGGGCTGACGGAGACGGTCGCGAAAGCGTCCGCGGGGGCGATCGAGTATATGCCGGTCGCGCGCGTTGCCAATCTGGTGCGGACGATGGAGGATCTCAAAGAGCGCGGCATCTGGATCGCCGCGTGCGCCATGGGC
>JAWRJC010000034.1:0-3660 GCA_040307715.1 Clostridiales bacterium
GAATAGCGCACAATACTTGTAGTACAATACAATTGTTAAAGAGATAACACGTATGCGGGCATCAAACCGCGATTCATATTCAAGAGTTTCATTCTTAAGGAGGGCAACATGCTGGAACTGAGAGAAGTCACAAAAGAAAACCTCATCGAGATCACGGATCTGGAAATGGAAGACGAACAGAAAGGATTTGTCGAAGACAATCTGTTCTCCATCGCGGAATGCTACCTGTATGACGAATTCGTCCCGAAGGGGATCTACGACGGGGATACTCCGGTCGGCTTCGTGCTGTACTACTTCGTCGAGGACGATCCGGACTACGTATTCCTGCACAGGATCATGATCGACAAACATCAGCAGGGCAAGGGCTACGGCCTGGCGGCGATGGAACTCTGCTTCAGAGAGTTCAAGAAGGAATTCCCGTCGATCGGCTGTGTGGAACTCATCCACTATCCGAACAACGAGCGCGCGGCGGCTATGTACGAAAGAGCGGGCTTCAAACTGACCGGCGGCAGCGTCAAGAGCGCGCCCGGCCGCATCCTGCGCGGCGACACCGATCCGAACTGGACCTACGAAGTGACCCGCAGAAGATATTACGAAGACTAAAGTGTCCCGGACAGGCGCACGCTTTGCATAAGAATAGGAGGAAAGAGCATTGAAGATCAAGGTACTCAGCAGACAGGATCTGATCCAGATCCTGGAACTGCCAAAAGTCATCGAAGGCGTAGAAGCCGTTTATAAAGCAAAGGCGCAGGGCGATGTCGTCGCCTGGCCGCTTGTGGAGCACAAGTTTGAAGACGGTTCGCTGATGGATATCCGTTCCGGCGGTGTATTCGGGGAAGTCGGTGTGCACGGAGCAAAGCTCCTGAACAACTTCCCGGCCAATGCGGCGAAAGGTCTGCCGGTGTTCTCCGGTGTGCTGATGTCGTTCGATTCCTCGACGGGACTTCCGACCGGCGTCATGGACGCATCGTACATCACGAGCCTGCGCACAGGCTCCGCAGCAGCGATCGGAGCGGCTGCACTCGCAAGAAAAGACAGTAAGACACTGCTGCTCGTCGGCACCGGCCTGCAGTCGGTCTACATGCTCGCGGCGACGCTGATCAAGATGCCGCAGCTCGAAAAAGTGATCGTGGCGGATTCGTTCCGGCCGGAAAATGCGGCTGTATACGTGGAGACGATCCGCGAACGGCTGGAGAAGGAACTCGGCGTGGTCTGCCCGGACGTAGCGTTCGAGGCGGAGATGGATCTGCGCACGGCTGTCGGGAAGGCGGATGTGATCATCACGATCACAAGGAGCACCGTTCCGATGATCATGAAAGACTGGCTCAAGCCCGGCACCCACCTGTCCTGCATCGGCGCGGACATGAAAGGCAAGGAAGAGATCGATCCGGAAATCTTCCGCACGGCACGCAGTTTCGCGGACGATGCGGCGCAGTGCTGTGCGGTCGGCGAAATGGAGATCCCGGCAAATATGGGGATCATCTCTCCAGACCGTGTCACCGCGGAGATCGGCGAGGTACTGTGCGGCATGAAGCCGGGACGCCTCTCTGATGAAGACATCACAGTGTTCGATGCGACCGGTCTGGCGGCGCTCGATCTGGTGACCGCGAAGGTCGCCGTGGCGTCGGCCAATGAGAAGGGACTCGGTCAGGAAGTTGAAATATAATAGGATAGGAAAACGGAAATCGGAAAGTTAGGCGATTCACCCCGAAAACAAGGAGGCCCTATATGGCAAGAGAAATCAGAAAACTGACAGCGGCAGATATCGAGAGCTACCTCGAGGTGTACCTCAATGCATACCCTGCGTTCAAGGAACTCGATGAGGAGTGCACGGAAAACTTCCGGCAGAAGTTCCTGTTCCAGCTGCGCGAGGACAAAGACGTGGAGACGGTCGGTCTGTTCGATGACGGCGTGCTGCTCGCGACGATGAAGATCGTGAAGTTCGACATGAACCTGTACGGGAAGATGCAGCGGGCATACGGCCTGATGTCCCTCGCGGTCCATCCGCTCCATAAGAAGAAGGGTGCGGCGCTCGAAATGATCCGCTACATCGAAGCGTATACCAGAGAGCACGGCGGGCTCGTTCTGCTCCTGCTCCCGTTCCGCTTTGACTTCTATAAGAACATGGGCTACGGCTACGGCACACGGCTGGATGAATACACGATCCGCACGAGCGGGCTGCCGGTGATGCGCGATATGAGCGGGCTTGCCATGCTCGGTCAGGAGGACGTCGATGAAGTCCTCGCCTGCTACCGGGCGTTCGCGGAACGCAACCACGGCTGCTTGGACAAATATGACGAAGAAGCCCGCGACATGCGGGCGGACACCCAGGTGCGGCGTATCGGTTACCGCAAAGATGGTAAGCTGGTTGGCTACGTGGCGTACAGATATGTGGATGGCAGCGAGGTCAACTTCACTATCAACCGGATCCTGGTCGAGGAGATGATCTACGAGGACGGCGCCTGCCTGAGAAAGCTGCTTGGTTATCTGGCGCTGCAGGCGGATCTTGCGCAGACCATCACCCTGCGCACCGGCGAACCGGACTTCCTGCACCTGCTGGAAAACCCGGCGGACATCAACGACAACTACATCCCGTTCGGCTGCCTGCAGACGAATGTGGAAGCGCTTGGCACCATGTTCAAGGTCATGGATCCTGCGGCATTCGTCGCGGCGACGTCCTACAGACCCTGCGGCGGGCAGGAGATCACCGTGGCGTTCACCTACACGGATATGATGGATAAAGAAGAGAAGACCTTCGCGGTCAAGGCGGGCGGCGGCACCTGGAAGATCGCGGATGCCGCGGCGGCGGACCTTGCCATCACCTGTACGCAGGCGGAGATGTCGAGCATCCTGCTCGGCAGTGCGGGCATCGCGGCGCTGCACAGACTCGGTGCGATCGAGGTCTCGGATGCCTCCAAGGTGCCGGCGGCGGATCTGGCGTTCTACGCACCGCAGCGCCCGTTCACCAATAACGATTATTAAAATTCACAACTGCTGACGATTATGACAAAGGAGAATCGCTATGAAAATTGATAACTTTGTACTGGAAAACTGGCTCAATCCCGCTTGCGACAGCGAGAAGAATGAAGTCTACCTCGGCGGCAGCTGCGTCATGCCGATGACAGTCCGCGAACTGTTTGATGTGATCGGCGAAGACATGGATGCCTTCCTCGAGGAAGTCAAAGACATGAGTCTGGCGTATCCCCGCTTTGACGGCACTCCCCGCACCAAGAAGGCAGTTGCAGCCCTCTATCAGAATGTGGATCCGGAAGAGGTCGTCCTCGTTCACGGCGGTACCGGCGCGAACAATACGGTCGTCATGACTCTGATCGAGCCGACGGACAACGTCATCTCGATCGTCCCCAACTATCAGCAGTATGAATCTATCCCGGCTTCCCTCGGCGCAGAGGTCCGCAAGGTCCATCTGATCCCGGAGAAGGGCTATCATCTGGATCTCGACGATGTCCGTGCGGTGGTGGATGAGAACACCAAGGCGATCATGTTCACCAACCCGAACAACCCGACCGGGTCGGTGCTGTATGAAGAAGAAATGAAAGAACTCGTTGAGATCGCGAAGTCCGTCGATGCATGGATCGTATGCGACGAAATGTACCGCGGTCTGGACGAAGAGTACATGCTCTCCTTCATGGATATTTACGA
>JAWRJC010000035.1:0-34094 GCA_040307715.1 Clostridiales bacterium
GAGGATTAACCCAATATTAACCCAACCCGCGCCGGTCTGATCACGACAGACAACCGGCTAACGTGGCCGGTATAGGGCGGCGGTGCCGTGGAAATCGCTGCCGCCCGTCCTCACAATTTGGCCGTGACGTTACCCGCCCGGAGAACCGGCCGAGGATCTCGAACACACCCGGGCGGGTACCGTTTACAAAGGTCTGTCATTCTTTGATGGTATTCCGATACACACCCGCAGAGGCCGCGCCTATCCGCACAGGTGCGGCTTTTGCATTTTCCCGGCGCTTGTGCTAAATTGTAGTCGCACCCAGGAGGGCATGCACATCTTCATAGAAGGCCGCCGGAACCAAAAACGCGCCTATTCGCTCCGGCGGTTTTTCTTTTGCGCAGGATCTCCGGGGATCCCGGCCAGCAACTCGATCGCTGCGCGCTTCTGATCCTCCGGAACATTGATATAGTATGCAGCTGTTACGCTTATATCACTATGACCCATAAGCTGGCTAACCGTCTGAATCGGTACACCGGCAGCCGCCAGGCGCGAGCCGAACGTGTGCCGGAAAGTGTGGAACCCTCGAGGCTCGACCCCTACACGTTTACAGAGGCGGTAAAACGCCGTTCTAACGGTGCTTTTGTAGTAAAGCGACCCGCTGGCCGTTGTAAACACGAAATCAGTTTTATAGCCGTTTTTTCTCATTTCGGCGGTATGCCATTTTTTATGCGCTGCTATCTCTTTTTGTGCGTACTCTGACAGAGGAACCGCCCGGACAGAGTGCAGCGTTTTTGTTGCCAGGATCTCGGCGCGCGTTTTTTCCCTGCTGCCGTCCGGCGTCTTTATAGGATCAATTTCGGCCAGCGATTTGTTTATGATCATAGAACCGCCGGCGAGATCCTCATAACGGAGCGCGAGCAACTCGGCAACCCTGGCGCCGGTTTCAATGCCCAGGATCACGAGCAGCCGCAGCCGATGCCCCGCGGGGATCCCATCGCGGAACCGTTGCAGCTCTTCCGCGCTAAATGTATCAATGCGCTGATCCTGGCGGCGTGAATTGACCGCAGGGAGAACAATGCCGGGCGTGATATCATCGGCCAGGCGCTGCGCTGCGGCGTAAGTGTAAAACCGTTTTACAAGCTTATAAGCCGCCCGGACAGAGGACGCTGCATAGCTGGAGCCGGACAGCACGCGCTGGAGATCCAGGCCGGTTATTTCGTCTATGTCTTTTCCCAGGATATCAGAGGAACCAAAAACGAGCCGGTAAGCATTAACATAACGGCTTTTTGTTGTCGGTTTCAGCGCGGGATCCGGGAGAAGTACGGAGTCAATGAAGAGGTCGACCAGCTCACCAAAACAGCGCGTATCAACCCGGCCGCGCTCCATATATGCCCGGTATTTTTTCTCGGCCTCCTGTTTGTTTTTGCCGTAAAAAATCTTATATTCAGCGACCCAGGCGCCGGCCTTGTTGCGCTTTTGGCCTACTTTTCTTTTTAGCTTGTAATAATCCCGGCCGTTTATCGTTACATTCGTTTTATTCGCCATCTGTGGCGGCCTCCGGGCAATATGTTTTTTCTAAATCCTTTATTAGGAAGCTGTAGTATTTTGCTACGGATAACATTAAATCCGAAAAAACATCAAATCTAATATCTGTGATTTTGTCCCCATCGATCAAACGGATCCGTTCGTTTTCGGAATCCCATTCCCACGGCGTATAAAACTCAAAGCCTAAAAGATCAGAAAGAGCAGAGGCGGCACGCATACAATCATCAAACGCAACAGGCACATCTCCGGGCGTGTCTGTGGTCAAAAATTTTAGTGGGATGTGTAACGCCTGGGAAACTTTTATTGCAAGTTCAAAACTGATAGACGTTTCGCCGTTTTCGCATTTTGTTATCGTACTTTGCGAAACTCCGCATTGCTCCGCTAACTGCGATTGTGTTAGCTTTCTTTCTTTTCTTATTGTTCGTATATTTTCGCCAATGCTCTTTTTCTTTGTGCAAGACATTTTCTTTCCCTCCAAACGAAGAATACCACAATATTACTATTGAGCCAACTCAATATTAGAAAATGAATAAAATGTGTTGACTTTATATTCTTATGAGAATATTATTGAGAAGGAATATTCCAATACGAATATTATAGTTGATTGGAGGAAATAAAAATGAACAAGTTTTTTCTAAATCTCGATGAGGTTAGGCGCCTGGCATTAAACAAAGGCCTGTCCGTCAAAGAGCTGGCAAAGGCCGCCGGGATCTCATACCAAGTCATTATCACCGCGCAAAAGGGCGGTAAAACCGAAACAAAGAACGTGTGCAAGATCGCGGAAGCGCTCGACTGCATCCCGGAGGAAATTGTAAAAGAGGAGGCGTGAAAAATGGTCGGTTCCATCAAAGAAGTTTACAACGCGCTGCAATCGGCCGGCTATCTGATCTCTGAAAGCTGCCTGCGAAATCTTGTTAGATCCGGGGAGCTGCCGCACATGAAAAGCGGTAACAAAGCATTGATCTCATTCGAGGCGGCGCGCGCGTACATTGACGAACGGACAGGAGGGCAGCGGAATGAGTAAAGAGCTATATGCCGGCGTAGATCCAGCAGAAGAAAAGTCGGCTTTTCTCTTGATGGCTGCAATTGAACCTCAAAAGGCGTCTTTTCTTGTTCCGGGGATCCCGTCAGACAATATCACTCTGATTGTTGGTGATGGCGGGATAGGAAAAGGCTTTTTGGCGTGCCACCTGGCGGCAGCCGTTTCGACCGGCGGCTATTGCATTTTTGACGATACAGAGGCACATATACCGGAACGGCAACCGGGTTTCGTTCTGTATCTAAATGCGGAAGATAGTTTTAGCCGGATAACATTCAGCAGGCTAATAAGTGCCGGCGCTGATCGCTTGAGGATTGTAACAGCGAACGAAGATAAGCCGGTGCCGACTGTCGATGACATTATTAAGACAATCGGCCAATATCCAACGCGCCTTGCGATCATCGATCCGCTGCAATCGTTTATCCCGGAGGGCGCCGCGATGGAGCGCCGCAACGTAATGCGCAAGATCATGCAGCCGTTGCAGAGAGCATCAGCGGCCAATAACTGCGCTATTGTTGTGATCATGCACACCAATAAACGCGCTGGAGCATACGGCCGCAACCGTGTTGCAGACTCGGCCGACATGTGGGATATAGCGCGATCCGTGTTTATCCTGGGCGAAGTCGGTGACGAGCAGAAAACTAAATACATAAGCCACGAGAAAAGCAGTTACGGCGAACGGCTGCCAACTCAATTATTCAGGATCGAAGAAAGCAATCACGGTGTAAAGGTGATTAGATGCGGCGAAACAACAAAGAGTGACCGCGACTTCGTACTTGAACGCGACAAGCACCCAGGCGGCCGGCCGGCGGTTTATAGAGATGAGGCGCAGAACTTTATCCTCGATATGCTTGCACGCGCTGGCGGCTCGATGGACGGAAAACAGCTTGCGCTGATCGCGGAACAGAATGACATCAAAAAAAGAACGTTTGAACGCGCCCGGGCAGCATTAAACGAGGACGGCAGAATTGAAATAATACACACCGGGCATGGCAAAGATTTCGCGGCGATTTACAAGTTAAATGGTTTAGCACCTATTAAATAAGAGGCGAAACCTAAAAGAAATATTGAAATTTCAATAATAATCAGCCTCCGCCAAGTTGTGGCGAAACCTAAAAAAGGCTATTCAGCCTCCGCCACTTGGCGAAACCTAAAAAACATTGAAATTTCAACAATTTCGCCAGGTATAGCCTAAATACACCTAAACACTATGAGAGGGCAAAGCTGGAACCGAAAAAACGCAAGGCATATTAAGTGGTATTAGGTCGCATTAGGTTGTATTAGGTGGCATTAGTTACAGATAGTTACAGATAGTTACATATAAGCGAGGGCGGAACCATGACGAGGATAGAAACAAAGGATTATATGATAACTTGCCGGCTGGTCAATACGCTGGCGGCGTGGCCTGAATCAGAGCGCAAAAAGGCTATCGAGGCATACCGGGCAGCGCGCGGATATAACGAGGCGATCGAGGCGCTATTTTTACTGGCCGGGATCGTCGCAGAAATGGACGGCCGGGAGGATCCCGGGGAGGTGTCATAGATGGCAAGGAAGAAAAAAGCCGCGCCGGATCTCGACCGGCTCCGGGAACAGGCCGAGCTTGTCCGGGAACATATCGCGCAGCTCGAAGAGGACTACCAGGACGCAGCACGCCGGGCGGATCGCTGCCGGAACGCCTGCGAGTTTTCCGGGCATGAAATCGAGCTCCGGCGGCAGCGTGACAACGCCTTATATAGCGGCAACGCGTGCCGCAAAACGCGGTCAAACTCATACATCAGGTAGAACGATACGGCGAAAATGGAGTATCGTATAACAAAAGAGGTGACGAAATGAAAAAGATGGACGAAGCAACAGCGCTGATGCTCATTGCTGAGATGGTCGGTATCGAAGACGACAACACCGCGCCAGCAGCCGCAAAGTGCGCGTATTATAGCCTGAAAGTTTTAGAACTGCTGGGTGAAATCACAGCGCACGCGACAGACGATGACGCAATCATGCTCAGGATGTTAAAGGAAACACTTGAGACAAAAGTTAAAGCAGGAGTGCCGTATAACTAAATAAAGCAAGAACGAAGAGGGCCGCAAGGCCCTTTTCTTATACACAAGGGGGGAACGAAGATGGAAAAAGAGTATCGTATTACTTTATTGCGAAAATAATGTATACGATTTATTGATTGTATACAAAATTCGGCTATAATAAAGGTGGCGGAATAAGCCGCCAAGATTCATTGAAAGTGTTGTTCTTGTAAGTTGTCGTTAATCATTTAAATACGCCTACTCGGCGGTATAAAGAGGGTTTACTCAATGGAAGAGGAAAAAATCAACAACAACGAGGCTATCGAGGAAGAACAGACAGCAAGCGCCCCGGAGGGCGAAAAGCTTTTCACACAGGCGGAGCTTGAGGCAATCATTAATAAACGCCTGGCAAGAGAGAGAGCAAAAGAGCAGAAAGCAGCGCCGGCAGTTTCTGACGAGGAGCTGACAAGGCGCGCGGCGATGCTCGATTGCAAAGAGTACGTTTTGAATAACGGGCTGTCTATGGACTTGCTCGAGATCCTGGATACTAACAACGTGGAAACGTTCAAAGAAAAGGCCGAACGGCTCCAGGCGATCAATGCGGCGAAGAGGGAAACCAAAACAGAGTACCCCGCCCTAAAGGACGCCGGAGAAGTGCGCAAGATCAATGACGAATCCGCGCAGATCCGGGCGGCTTTTGCGAGGACTACCCACAAACCGAAAGAATATATTAAGAGGTGATAATATGTCTATCGCATTAGCGACCAAGTACGCGCCTTACACTGACGAGCTTTTCAAAGCCGAAAGTAAAACCGCGCTGCTTACAAATACAGATTTCGATTGGGACGGCGCGCACACCGTCGCAGTTTGGAAGATCTCGACCGCCGCGCTGCAGGACTACGCGAGAAACCGCAGCACCGTTGACAACACAACCGACAGCGTGAGCCGTTTCGGTGATCTGGTCGACCTGGCGGCAGCGGTCGAAAACATGCAGCTTACAAAAGATCGCAGCTTTATTTTCAACGTGGACAAGGCCGACACCAACGAAACCGCCGACCAGCTCGAGGCAGCAAGTGCGCTGGCAAGAGAGCTCCGCGAAGTCGTGATCCCGGAGGTCGACAAGCATTGTTATACACAGATGGCGACCAATGCCGGCACAACTGCGGCGGCTGTCACGCTGAACGCTGCGAATATCTACGGCAAGATCCTGACCGGCAGCGAAACGCTGGACGATAACGAGATCCCGGACACCGACAGAGTGCTGATCGTTACCCCGGCCGTTTACAACGCGCTGAAGATGGCAACCGGCGAAACGCCCTACAATGACGTTAGCGCAGAGCAGCGCAAGCTCGGCGTTGTCGGTATGCTGGACGGCATGGCCGTTGTCAAAGTTCCGGCGGCAAGACTTCCGCAGAACTTCGGTTTTATGATCGCTCATCCGTCCGCGACCGTTGCACCGGTTAAGCTCGAGGATTACGGTATTCATAACGATACCCCGCTCAGCTCCGGCGCGATCGTTACCGGCCGCATTATCTATGACGCTTTTGTCCTGGACAACAAGGCCAAAGGTATCTACTATCAGCCTGTTAGCAGCGGCGGCGGCGGTTCTTCCGGCGAATCCGGCGCGAGCGGTGACAGCGGCACCAGCAACTAACAACTGAATAACGTACCAGCGACCCGCTGCGTTTAGGCGTGGCGGGTTTTTTCTTAATTGGCAGGAGGTAACACCTATGGAGAATAAAACCGCGCAGAGCCTAAAACAGAGCCTTGCAGAGTGTACCGGCATACCCCTCGAAGAATTGACCGCCCGGGATCCCGCCGGGATCATAAAACAAGCCGGGGAGATCCTCCGGGGAAATTGGCCGCCCCTGCCACCTATGACCGAGCGCGAAGAGCTGCTAAACTGGGCGCGCTGGTGCTGGAATATGCCGGACGCGATCACGCCGGCGAGTGTGCGGAGGATGGTATCACAAGAGATCCGGGAGCGCGCCGGCCTCGATGAATAAGCCCGGGCAGCAGGGCAGCCAGGCGGGCAGGATCTGACGCGAAATTGTCGCGGAATGATCGCGAGAAAATAACGGCCAAAAATCTTTTTATGATCGCAGAATTTTTCCCGGCTGCGAGCCTGGGGAGGGTACCCCAACACCCCGGCCGGCGACCATCGGGCGTCAGCGCCCATCTACACACGGGGAAATTTTCAAAAGGGGCAGTATTTGCCGAAAACAAGGAAAGCCGAAAAAAACGAGGCTCTATATTGCGATATAAGCGACTTTTCCGGGCGTCCTGGTGCCGTAGATCCTCGCGTTTTTTTGGCTGCCGGAGAGCGGTTTTTTGGCCAAAAATTTAACCCAAATTTAACCCAAAAGTTTTAGATAAATACCGTTTAATGCGCTCTGATAAAATACAATAAGCACGATATAACAAGATAGAGCAAAACCCGCAAACCGTTGGAAAATCAAAGAAAAAACCCGCAAACCGTTGCGGCTGCGGGCTTTATTTGGTGGAGCATGTGGGGATCGAACCCATGACCTCCAGATTGCGAACCTGGCGCTCTCCCAGCTGAGCTAATGCCCCAAATTGGTCGGGTGACCGCTCTCGCGGTACTCAACTACTATATAACTTTGCGCAGGGTTTTGCAAGGGGATTTTTAAAGGTGTGTAGTTTTTGTGAGAAGCGGCCGGCAGAGGGTATAGATGCTTTGGAAGGAGCACATTCCGGGCGGTGACTGGTGCGGAGAGCGATTCTGCGATATACTGAACGCACAGACGAAACACAGCGCGGGCAGACCGCATGGCAGGAGGAAGACCTATGAAAGCAGACAGACAGCACCGTTACGCAGCATCCATATTGGCTCTGTGCCTGATCCTGATCACCGGTCTTGCGCTGACAGGCTGCTCGTTCTCGTTCAATATCGGCGGGGGCGGCGATAAGCCGGATCCTGCCAAGTACGGCGAAGAGACATTCAGCGGCACGACATGGACGGCCAGCGACGGTTCAGAGCTCGTGTTCGGCGACGACGGCATCCTTCACTGGTACCGCACCGAAGGCGTCCACGACGGCGACCGGTTTGAAGGTCCCTATGTGGCGCATCGCGGGCAGGCTGCCTATGACTTCCTGGTCGACGATCTTACGGAGTACGGTGTCACTGCCGAAGAACTCGACCGTCTGATCGGGACCGGCGACCCGGACCGCGAACTCGACGATCTCGTTGTCTATACGCTCGACCACCAGACGGTCATCATGGACGGCGAGCCCTATACGTTTGACGATCCGGTCGTCCCGTATTACGGGTTTTTGAACGACGACGCGACGAAGATGGATGTCGTCAATATGCGTACGGCCACAACGTATTTATTCACGAAAAAGTAACCTTTTGAAGGGGACCTGCGTATGCGCAACACCGGACTGCACCGGGCAGCAAAAAGGCTCACGGCACTCGTTCTTCTGAGCTGTCTTTTGGCGGGGCTGTTCTGCTGGCAGAACGGCGCCGTGTTTTCGTACGCGGCATCGCAGGAGAATGCAGCTGAAACGGAAGAGACATCTGGAGAAAGTGTAACGGACGTGGACATCGCGGCAGTCGTGGACCGCATGACGCTGGATGAGAAGATCTCGCAGATGATCATCCCATCGATCCGGGCGTGGGACGGCACCGCGGTGACGGATCTTAAAGGCGCCCCCGCACTTTCCGAGGCGCTTAAGCGCCACCAGTACGGCGGGATCATCCTCTTTGACAACAATATCCATGACCCCGCACAGACCGCGGCGCTCACGGCCGCCCTGCAGGAGAACAATGCGAAGTGCGGCGCTTCCGTACCCATCCCTTACTTTATGGCGGTGGATGCGGAGGGCGGTTTTGTCATGCGTCTGGCGGGCGGCACACGCATGCCCGGCAACATGGCCATCGGTGCGGCGGGCACAGCGGAACCGCTGTCACTTGGTTCTCCGGGCTCGCCCGGCAGGTACGACGCCTATGCGGCCGGTGCGGTCATCGGTGAGGAATTGCACGCGCTTGGCTTCAATCTGGATTTTGCGCCGGATATCGACGTCAACAACGATCCGTCCAATCCGGTCATTGGGGTGCGGTCGTTCTCGGACGATCCCGAGACGGTCGCGCTGCTCGGCCTCTGCTATGCAAACGGCCTGCAGGGGCAGGGCGTCATCGCGACGGTCAAGCATTTCCCCGGCCACGGCAATACCGGTGTCGACAGCCATACCGGCACGCCGACGATCGAAAAGACCTATGAAGACCTGCTGGCGGCGGAGCTCATACCGTTCAAGGCGGCCATCGACGGCGGGGCGGACATGATCATGACCGCCCACATCACATTCCCTGAGATTGACGAACCGGTCACCTTCGCGGACGGCTCGTCCGGGTATTATCCGGCGACGATGTCTCCGCAGATCATCTCGGAGATCCTCCGCGGCGACCTCGGCTACGACGGAGTGATCATCACGGACGGCTTGGAGATGGGCGCGATCGAGGATGCAGGGCTGGTCCCGGGCAGCGGCGTTGCCTACAGCATCAACGTCGCGGAGAAGGTCATCCTCGCGGGCTGCGATCTGCTCCTGCTCCCGGCGGATCTCAACGACGCAGACAGCGCGGCGTTTTATGATGCGTATATCGCCGGTCTCGTGGAGAAAGTCGAGAGCGGGGCCATCGAGGAATCGCGCATCGATGAGAGCGTGACCCGTATCCTCCGCCTCAAGGAGAAGTACGGCATCCTGGAGCTGAATGAGACTGCTGAAGAGGAGGCGGACGCCGCAGAGGAAACAGCGGGCTCTGCAGATGAGGCCGCGGACAGCGATGCCGCAGAAGAAACGGCGGACAGCGAAAGGCCGGCCGTTACAGATATCGTTGGCTCGGAAGAGCACCGTGCGATTGAAAAGACGATCGCGCTCCACAGTGTGACGCTCGTCAAAAATGACGGGGCCATCCCGCTCGACGCGGCCGGGAATATCGTCATACTGGGCAGATCGGAAGCCGAAGCAACGGCCATCAATACGGAGATCGCGGCGCTCAAAGAACAGGGTGTTCTGCCGGAAGACGCGGCGATCACGACCGGCACGTACTATGACAGCAGCGCGCAGCAATATGCCTGCAGCAGCGACTGCCTGGAAGCTTTGCCGCAGGCGGATGCGGCGGTCGTGTTCCTGAGCACCACGGGGCTTTCCTCCATGCATGATGCGTCCAGCCAGAGTCAGGCGGTCCGGGCAGCGAAAGACAGCCTGCCGGAGGGCAGCCGCCTGATCGTCGTGAGCGGTCTTCTGCCGTACGACGCAGCCAGATATCAGGAGGCGGACGCTATCGTACTGGCGTACATGGGAGCCGGTCTCGATACGGACCCGACGGGCGGGAAAACCGGTGCGGCAGCCTGCAATGCCAACACCGCGGCAGCACTCGATGTGATCTTCGGCGCTTCGCCGGCGCAGGGCACGCTGCCGGTGGCGGTCCCAAAGATCAGTGCCAACGGGGACGGATCGTACTCCTACACGGAGGAGATCCTCTACGAACGGGGATTTGGGCTCAAATAAAAACAGCCCAGTCCAAAGGGCAGAGGAAGTGTAAAAAAAACCGGTCATCCGACCGGTTTTTTAACGCTTATTCTTTTCCGAGCCGCCTGATGAGATATGCCAGCGTGTCCTTGTAGTAGCGGTCGTTGTCGATCGTGATATCCGCCCATTTCGCGTAGACAGGTCCGCGCCGCAAAGACAGCGCTTCCAGTGCCGCCCTGTCTTTGGAGAGCGGACGGTCTTTCGTGGCGAGGTTGTCCAGCTTTCTTTTCAGATAGATGAAGAGACCGTTGCGGGCGAGCGCGCGCATATTCTCTTCGCGTTCCACGACACCGCCGCCTGTGGCGATGACCTGCCCGTGTTCTTTCGCAAGATCCGCGAGCACGGCGCTTTCGATCTTCCGGAAGGCAGCCTCGCCGTCTTCTCTGATGATCGCGGACGGTTTCCTGCCGGTCGTTTCCGCAATGACGCGGTCACTGTCGCGGAATACCATGCCGTTGGCCTTGGCGATGTCTCTGCCGAGTGAAGATTTGCCGCTGCCGGGCATGCCGATCAGCACGATATTGCGTTTGCTGCGGGCGGTCTCCTGTGTGAGCGTGCGGATGATGGTGTCCTTGCCGGTCAGGGGCTGCACTTTCGCGTCTGCCGGCGCGCCTTCGAGGAATCGCTCCGCTGCCTGTACCGCCTGCGCGACGAGCATCGGCAGGCCGCCGGTGCAGGGGATCCCGCGTTCCTGCGCGTCCAGCAGCAGGGTGGTCTTTGCCGGGTTGTAGATGAGATCCGCAACGCCCTCGAGCTGCGGCAGCACGGACGGGTCGGACAGATCCACCGGGCAGCTGTCCACATCAGGATACGTGCCCACCGGCGTTGTGTTGATCAGGATCTGGGTGTCCTGCGGCAGGGCGTCGTAGGTGCAGTATGCGCTGACCGCGCAAGGCTCCGCCGCCTTGGTCCGGTCGCGCGTGGCGAGTGTGACGGATACCGCGCCTTCCTGCAGACAGGCGTACCGGACCATCGCACAGGCGCCGCCGGTGCCCAGGATGAGGACTTTTTTGCCGCGCAGAGAAATACCGGCTTCCCGCAGCATATACAGAAATCCGTACAAGTCGGTGTTGGTGCCGGTCAGTTTGCCGTCCCTGCGGTAGACGGTATTGACCGCGCCGATGGCGGCCGCGAGTTCGTCCACTTCGTCGAGGAGCGGCATGATTGTTTTCTTGTAGGGGATGGTGACATTGATGCCGAGGTACGGCTCGTCCTCGGTGCCGCCGCAAGGGACGGTGCCGCGCAGGTGCGTTGCCGCGAACGCGTCAAGATCCTCCGGCGCGACGGAGCACAGATCATACCCGTAGAAACCCAGTTTTTCATGGATGTCTTTCGAGTAGCTATAGCCGATGCTTTTTCCGACGAGGGCGCACTTCATGGGTCAGTCCTCCAGCGTCGGATCGAGCAGCGCGTCGAGCAGACCGAGCGCCATGGCCGCTTCCACAACGGGAACAGCCCGGACCGCGATGCACGGGTCGTGGCGGCCTTTCACGGAGAGTGCTGTCTCTTTGCGCGCCGCAAGGTCCACGGTCTGCTGCTCTTTCGCAATGGTCGGGGTGGGTTTGAACGCGACGTCCATGACGATGTCCATTCCGTTCGAGATGCCGCCGAGAATGCCGCCCGCGTGGTTGGTGACCGTCTTCACAGCCGGCGCACCGTCTGCGGATGCTTCGCCGCCGTCCGCGAAACAGAATGCATCGTTGTTCTCGGAGCCGGTCCGTCCGCATACAGCAAACCCGTCCCCGAAGGAAACGCCTTTCACGCCGGGGATGCCGAACACGATGGGGCTGATCAGGCTCTCGAGGCCATCGTACAACGCGCCGCCGATGCCGGCCGGCATGCCGGTCACGGTGCAGCGTACGCGTCCGCCCACGCTGTCGCCGTCCGCTTTGGCGGCGAGGATACGCTGATACATCGGATCATCTTCCGGCGCGGCCGGAGGGAGGCCTGCGGCAAGCGCAGCGGCAGAGGTGCTCGCAACACCGCCCGCCTCCAGGAGCATAGCCGAGACAGCGATGCCTTTTTTGTCCAGAATCTGCAGGGCGATGCCGCCCGCGATGCACAGCGGGGCGGTCATACGGCCGGAGAACGGCCCGCCGCCTGCCATATTGACGGTATCTTTGTAGCGCAGCCCGGCGGTATAATCCGCATGGCCGGGGCGCGGGGTATTCGTAAGTCCTTTGTAATCGCCCGAACGCTGATCTTTGTTCTCGATCATGAAGGTCAGCGGGTCTTCGCATTTCAGGACCGGCAGGTCCGCTTCTTTGCGGGCGGTGCCGTAGGGCGTGCTGCCCGGGGCGCGCCGCGCGAGGAAGGCGCGGAGCTGTTCCATATCGATATCGGCGGCCGTGAAACCCGCCGGGAATCCTTCTATGACAACACCGATCTCCGGCTCATGAGAACCGCCGAAGACCGTGACGCGGATATGTTTTCCGAATGTCGAAGAAATCGTCCTGCACGCAGACATAAGACTCCTTTCAGGCAAAGTGGACTTTGCCGCCGAGCGACGCGAAAGCGTCGAAGAACAGCGGCCAGGATTTGTTGACGGCGTCGCTGCCGGTGATGTGGACCGGACGGTCCGCGGCAGTTGCCGCGATGGCGGCGGCCATCACGATGCGGTGGTCGCGCATGCCGTCGACGAGGATCGGTTGTGCGTCTGCCGTCGTACCGGCAGCGGTTCCATAAGATGCACCGTCCGTACCTTCCGGCGCGTGCGGCGCGAGAAGCAGTCCGTCTTCCGTGACCTCGCAGGGACATCCGAACGCGTCCATGAGAGCTTTGACGGAAGCGAGCCGGTCGCTCTCCTTGATGCGGAGTCTGCCGGCGCCGATGATCTGCATGCGGGTGCCGGTGCCCCAGGCGAGGACGGCGAGGACAGGGACAAGGTCCGGGATATCCTCCGCATCGATGAGCAGTTCGCTGGGCATCCACCCGAGGCTCGACGCGAGCCCGGCAGCAGGTTCAGTTGTCTGGGCTTCTCTGTACCGTTTGCAGCCGGCGATGATGTCGGTGATGATCCTGTCACCCTGCGGGGAGTTTTCCCCGAGGCCGGTGATCTCTACCCGGCTGCCAAGTGCGTCGGCGGCGAGGAAGAACGCGCTGTTCGACCAGTCGCCTTCCGGGCGTAAAGGCGTTGCCGGCGCTTTGTACTGCTGCCCGCCCGGCACGACAAAACACGTCCCGGCGTTTTCTTTGAGGGCAGTGAAAAAGCCGCCTGCTTCGTCTTCGGCATCGTCCGAAGAGAGCGGTTCCTCAGCCACTTCGATCCCGAAATCCCGCAGGACGTTCAGCGTCATGTCTACGTACGGACGGGAGGCCAGCGTTCCGGTGACCCGGATGCGGCCGCCTTCTTCCGTGAGCGGCAGGGCAAAGAGCAGTCCCGTGATGAACTGTGAACTCACGCCGCCGCTTATGGTGTAGTCTCCGCCGGTCATCCTGCCCGAAACAGTGAGTTCCCCATTGGTGCCTTCTTTAAAGAACACGCCGTGGTTCTCCAGCTCCTGCTGGAGCGGGGAAAGCGGCCGTTTGGGGAGCCTGCCGCCGCGCAGGAACCGGACCCGTCTGCCGCCGTGCAGAAGCCGCTGCCAGCGGGTGCCTGCTGCGTGTGCGGGCAGTCTGTCATCCGGCAGTGCCGCTGCGATGGGCAGCAGGAACCGGAGCGTTGAGCCAGACTCCCGGCAGTCCAGGGTCAGGATCTCGTTCGTTCCTTCGGCGCTGCCCGCTGAGAAGAGCGTCTCGAGGCACTCTTTGGTCGCGGCGATGTCTTCCGATAAGGCGGGGACGAGGACACACGAAGGATCCCCGGCCAGATAAGCCCCGATGAGGAGCCGGTGGCTGTGGGATTTGGACGGTGGTGCCGCCAGTGTGCCGTTCAGTTTTCCGGGGTTGATGATCGCGTCCATGGTATACTCCGTACCGGTGCAGTACCGACTGCTCAGGAGAGCGCAGTCTCGAGGAATCCTTTCAGGTCTGCGACCGGCAGTCTTTTCAGTTCGCACCGGCCGGCCCTTATGGGGATCACGAGGTTGATCGTATCCGCCGAGCGCTTTTTATCTTTCATAGTGTAAGTATACAACGTATCCGCGTCATACGGATAGACCAGCCGGTAACCGAGCGCAAAAAGCAGGCTGCCGAGCCTGGTACCGACGTCTTCTTCCGACCAGCCGAGCGCGGAAGCCGCTTTGGCGCACAGGTACATGCCGGAGGCGACGGCGTGTCCGTGGGTCACTTCGTAGTCCGAAGCGCCTTCGACGGCATGCCCGATGGTGTGCCCGAAGTTGAGCAGCTGCCGGGCGCCGTTATCGCGTTCGTCTTCTTCGACGAGTTTTTGCTTGAGGCCGATGGCCGCGGTGATGACGCGGGTGAGCATCTCCGGAGAGCGGAGCCGCTTCCAGACGGCCGGACCGGCGAGGAGCGATTCCAGATCCTCCAGCAGCGGTGCATCGCCGATGACACCGCACTTGATCGCTTCCGCAAGCCCGTCGAGCAGGATCTCTTCGGACAAGGTGTACAGGAATCCCTCGTGGATGACGACCAGTGCGGGCTGATGGAACGCACCGGCGAGGTTTTTGCCGGCTGCGAGGTCGATCGCCGTCTTGCCGCCGACCGAACTGTCCACGCACGCGAGCAGGGTCGTGGGTACCTGGATGTAGCGGATGCCGCGCAGGTACGTTGCGGCGAGGAATCCGCCCAGATCTCCGATGACGCCGCCGCCCAGGGCGATCAGTACATCGCTGCGGGTAAAGCCGTTTTTCGCGAGTTGTTCCAGTCCGCAGCTGAAGTTGTCCAGAGATTTGCTCGTCTCGCCCGGCGGGACGATGAACCGCACGCTGTCTTTCTGGAGGGGACCGAGCGCATCGAGGAAGGTGTCCCCATAGAGCTCGTTCACGGTCTCATCCGTGAGCAGGAAGATGCGGGGCAGTGCCGGCGCATTGTTGCTTTCAGTGGCTGTGCAGCCCGCCGCAGCCTCTTTGGAAACGCCGAGGAACGCGGCGACTTCTTTTGCCGCTTCCGCCGCCGGCAGATACGGGTTGACCTGCGGACCGTATTCATCCTCATGCTTGGACGAGGCTTCAAAGATCCGCACGTCGTAAGCCGGTGCCGTTTTGATCTGTATCGTTCTCACAGGATCCATACTTAGAACCTTTCGTTATCGATTTCTTCTTTGCGCAGGCGGCCCTCGCGGAGAAGCTTGCGCAGCTGCTCAGGATCGTTGCCGCGGATGGCGTCGCTGTAATCCTGCAGGTTGGCGATGATCGTGTCGATTTCATCAGCGAGGTTGCCGGGGTTCTCCAGGAAGAGTTCTGTCCACATGTCTTCGTTGAGTTTGGCGACGCGGGTCAGGTCTTTGTAGCTGCCCGCCGAAAAACCGGCGTGGTTCGCCGCGGTCGGGCTCTTGATGTACGCGCTCGACACGACGTGCGCGAGCTGCGAGGTAAAGGCAATCATCCGGTCGTGTTCTTCCGGCGTCGTGATCTGGACGTTGGTGAAACCGATGGAGACCAGCAGTTTTTTCAGCCGGTCCACGACTGCGATCGGGGTGCCGGTGGGCGGCACGAGGATCATGCTGGCGTTGTTGAAGAGCGCTTTGCGGGCGTACTCAAACCCGGAGTGCTCCAACCCCGCCATGGGGTGGCCGCCGATAAAGTAAAAGCCGTTCTCTTTGGCAAGCGATTCCCCGACAGGACAGATGGTTCCCTTCACACCGCACGTATCCATGACGATCGCGTCCTTCTTGAAAACGCCGGCGTATTTTTCGAGCGTCTCGCGGGTCGCCTCCGGATAGAGGGCGATGATGACGAGGTCGCACATGGGAATCATTTCAGGGGTGAGTTCCTCCTCAATCGCGTTGACGAGTTTCGCGCGCTGGACGACTTCCGGGTTGGTGTCAAACCCGTATACGGTGTCGTCTGTGAGCTGGTTGAGTGCTTTGGCCATGCTGCCTCCGATGAGGCCGAGGCCGATCACGCCGATCATAGTTAAACTCCTTTGTGGTACTGGTACGAGTATGGACGAATCGCCTTGACCGCGCCCATCAGATCCGAGAACTCCTCGGGTTTGAGCGACTGGGCGCCGTCGGAGAGAGCGTGTGCCGGGTCGTTGTGGACCTCGATCATCAGGCCGTCTGCACCGGCCGCTGTAGCTGCGAGTGCCATCGGTCTGACCAGCGCTGCGATGCCTGTGCCGTGGCTCGGATCGACGATGACCGGCAGGTGCGTTTGTTTCTTGAGGTATGGGACCGCCGACAGATCCAGCGTGTTGCGGGTCGCCCGCTCGAAGGTGCGGATGCCGCGCTCGCAGAGGATGACTTTCTCATTGCCGCCGGCCATGATGTATTCGGCGCTCATGAGGAACTCCTCGAGAGTGTTGGCCAGGCCGCGCTTCAGGAGGATCGGCTTGTCCATCGTGCCGAGCTCCTTCAGAAGTTCGAAGTTCTGCATGTTGCGGGCGCCGACCTGGATGACGTCGACGTTCTCGAACAGCGGCAGGTGGTTGATATCCATGACCTCCGTGACGATGGGGAGACCGGATGCTTCTTTCGCCGCCTCGAGCATCTCGATGCCCTTGGCGCGCAGCCCCTGGAACGCGTACGGCGACGTACGCGGTTTGAACGCGCCGCCGCGGAGCATGCCCGCACCGGCCGCCTTGACGTCGATGGCTACCCCGCAGATCTGTTCGGTGGATTCGACGGAGCAGGGGCCTGCAATGACCTGGAAATGCCCGCCGCCGATCTTGGCGCCGCCGATGTCGATGATGGTGTCCAGCGGGTGGAACTTGCGGTTGGCATTCTTAAACGGTTCCTGGATGCGGGCGACACGGTCGACGATGTCGAGCGCCTCGATCAGGGACATATCCACCTTTGTGGTGTCGCCGACGAGCCCCATGATGGTGGTGCTTTCGCCTTTGCTCCAGTGGATGTCGAGCCCCATGCCTTTGAGCCAGTCGGTCAGATTGGTGAGCTGTTTCTGATCCGGGTTTTCTTTGAGTACGATGATCATGGTGAGTCTCCTTCTTAGCAATAACTCTCTTTCTTATTCACATTTCACATGGCAGCGGCAAGCCGCGAGGCAGGCCGCTTATGAAAAAACTCTGCGAAGCGGATCCGCCTCACAGAGTTCATCAAGCTTTTTCATCCGATGCACCTGTTACAGCAAAACCGCTCTACCGTTTCTGTCCGGCAAAGTAGTAATAGTAGTTTTCTGCTGTGAACCAGGTGTTCCTCTTCATTGTTTGTTTCCTTCTCCGCACATTGCGCGGAACTGCAAATTTGAATTCAATATAGCACTTCGCAAAAGTTGCGTCAAGTGGAGCCGGCGACGGGAAATGAACGGTGTTCGATCGAATCATTCCGAGCGGGCAGGTCAAGTGTCGGAAATGGGCGATTCCCTTGTCATTGCAAGGGTAAAATGGTATAGTTGATGGGATAGAGAGGACCCCCGACGGGGGTCACGGAACCGACCATAAAAATTGTCACAGGTGCCGTGCCGATGCGGAATCGCTTTGCAGCCGTTTCCGGCGGCCGGTGAAAAGGGAAGCAGGTGCAAATCCTGCACGAACTCGTCACTGTATTGGAAGGGGATGTCCGGAAGGGGCCGGGCGTCACGGACGGCCAGCAGCCACTGGGAGACCGGGAAGGCGGCCGTACGATCCTCCTGAGTCAGGAGACCTGCCTGTGTATAGGAGCGGACTGCGCAGAAGGCGCGGTGCGATTCCGCCACGAGTAACTGGCAATGTAAGACCGACCGGCAGATGCCTTTTGCTACGTGCAGGGGGCATCTTTTATATTGAAAGGGGAACTTGATATGGATCTGACCATCAGACCGAGAAGACTGCGGGGCAGTGAGACGCTGCGCCGGATGGTCCGTGAGACGCGGGTGGATGCAGCATCGCTGATCTATCCGATGTTTGTCATGGACGGAGAGAATAAAGTGGATGAAATCCCGTCCCTGCCGGGGCAGTTCCGGTACACGGTGGACCGCATGGACGAAGAACTGGACCGCCTCGAAAAGGCGGGCGTCAATGCAGTGATGTTCTTCGGCATTCCGGCGGTCAAAGATGAAGTCGGTTCGCAGGCGTACAGCCCGGACGGCATCGTGCAGAGAGCGCTCCGCCACGCCAGAGAATCGCATCCGGACATGTACCTGATCACCGATGTCTGCATGTGCGAATACACATCACACGGCCACTGCGGTGTGCTCTGCGACCAGTATGTCGACAACGACGCGTCTCTTGCGCTGCTCGCGCAGACGGCGCTGTCCCACGTGGAAGCCGGCGCTGACATGGTCGCGCCGTCCGATATGATGGACGGCCGCGTGCGCGCGATCCGCGAGGTGCTCGATGTAAGCGGGCATGTCACCACCCCGATCATGTCCTATGCGGTCAAATACGCGTCCGCCTTCTACGGTCCGTTCCGCGATGCGGCAGGTTCGGCACCGGCGTTCGGCGATCGCAAGACCTACCAGATGGATCCCCACAACCGCCACGAAGGCATCAAGGAAGCGCTCCTCGATGTCGAAGAAGGGGCGGACATTATCATGGTCAAGCCGGCCATGTCCTACCTCGACATGATCCGCGATGTGCGTGACCGCATCGAAGTGCCGGTGGCGGCGTACAGCGTGAGCGGCGAGTACGCGATGGTCAAGGCGGCGGCAGCGAACGGCTGGATCGACGAAGAGCGCATCATGTGCGAGATGGCGACCGGTGTCTACCGCGCCGGCGCGTCCATCCTGCTGACCTACTACGCAAAAGAGCTCGCAGCGTGCATCCGCGAAGGCAAGATTGGTTGACCTAAATGACAACACTCATCCCTGTCGACAATACCTGGCTTCTGTTTGCCATCCTGACCGTCATCGCGGCCGGGGCTATTTGGCTGGAACAGACTTATAAATGGGCGGCCAGAATGTCCGGCTGTGTGATCTGCCTGATCGCGGCGATGCTGCTCGCGAATCTCCGGATCATCCCGACGGACGCGCCTGCCTATGATTTTGTGTGGGGCTACGTCGTCCCGCTGGCGATCCCGTTCCTGCTGTTCAAGGCGGACATCCGCAAGATCTGGCGAGAGAGCGGCCGCATGTTCGGGATCTTCCTGATCAGCAGCGTCGGCACCCTGTGCGGCGGCGTACTGGCATTCCAGCTGCTGAAAGGCGCGCTCGGCTACGAGACAGCTAAGAGCGCTGCGGCGATGTTCACCGGCACCTATGTTGGCGGTTCTGTCAATCTGGTGGCGATGTCCGATACGACCGGGGCTGCCGGCGATCTTGTCTCTGCCGCGATCGTGGCGGACAATCTTCTGATGGTCCTGTACTTCTTCCTGCTCGTGGCGATGCCCGCGATGCGCTGGGTGCGCAAAGTCTACAGGCATCCGTTTATCGATGCGCTCGACGCTGCGGAATGGGAGTACGGCACAGGCAATGCGGCGGCCGACCACTGGAAAGCAAAGCCGGTCTCGCTGCAGGATATTTCGAAAGGGTTTGCCGTGGCGATCGCGATCGTGGCGGTTTCCAAAATGCTGGCGGGATTCTTCTCGGAACTGATCCCCACCGTCAACTTTGCGCTGGCGCTTCTGAACGGTCTGCTGGGCAACCAGTACCTGCTGATCACGACGATCACGGCGGCGCTCGCTACGCTTCTGCCGAAACAAATCGGTGCCATCGGCGGCGCACAGGAAACAGGCACCTTCCTGATCCACATCTTCTTTGCCGTCATCGGCGCACCGGCGTCGATCTATCTGATCGTGACCAAAGCGCCGCTGCTGCTGGCGTTCGCGGCGATCATCATCTGCATGAACATGCTGTTCTCGCTGGGCTTCGGCAAACTGTTCAAGTACTCCATTGAGGAGATCACCGTTGCATCCAATGCCAACATCGGCGGACCGACGACCGCGGCAGCCTTCGCGATCGCGAAGCGCTGGCCGGAACTGGTGCTGCCGGCGATCCTGGTCGGGACGCTCGGCTACGTCATCGGCAACTATTACGGTGTGTTCCTGTTCACCCTGTTCTAGGGCCGGAGCAGTGATTTGATATCCGCTATGAATGACACTTGTACAGTACAGATCTATACAGCGGACGGAACCTTTTCCTCCGGTCAGCTTGCGCTGCTCGCACAGCTGGCGGTGCGGTATGGGAACGGGACCGTGCGGCCGAATAACAGCCGGCTGGTATCGATGCCTTCTGTGAAGACGGCCGATCTTGAGGCGCTTCAGGAATCGCTGGCCGCGGAAGGTCTGCGCACGGCGCTGCTCGCGCAGGACTTCAAGCCGGTGGTGTTTTGCCGCGGTCTCGGGTGCCGGCACGGGCAGATCGATACGATCTCGCTGGCTGCGAAGATCGAAGAGCGATTCCTTGCGGCATACGAAACGGGATTGCCGCACAAGTTCCGCATCGCCGTCTGCGGGTGCATCAACAACTGCGCCAAGGCCGACCTCTGTGACGTCGGCATCGTGGGATGGCAGCACGGCTACAAGGTCTTCCTCGGCGGCCAGTGGGGGAAGAAGCACAGCGCCGGCAAAGAGGCGGCTGTGTTACAATGCGAAGAGGAGGCGCTCGCGCTCATCGGCCGGGCACTGGATCTGTATCAGAAAGAAGGAAAACCGCGGGAGCGGTTTGGAGATATGCTCGGCCGGCTGGGAAGCGGGGTATTCGGTACGCTGACGGCAGACGGGGCATCGCAAGGCGTGAACGCGGCAGGAGGCGAAGAGAAGTGAAGAGTTTTCCCTTCATAATGGATATTGAGAATAAGCGATTCCTGATCGTCGGCGGCGGCAGGACCGCGGCGCGCAAACTGGGCACGCTGCGCAAGTTTGACGCACAGGTGACGGTCATCGCTCAGAAGACAGATACTCAGGAAGAGGATGGTGTGCGCGTTCTTCAAAAGGCGTTTGAAGAGGCGGACCTCGCCGGCATGGACTACGTCATCGCGGCGACCGGCAGCGATGAGACGGATGCAAAGATCGCGGCGCTCTGCAAGGCGCGGGGCATCCCGGTCAACACCACGGGGGACGCTGAGCAGGGAGATTTCTATCTGCCGGCAACCATCAAGGAAGGACCGCTGATCGTGGCGGTTTCCACGTCGGGCACCAGCCCGGCTTTTGCGCGGAAGATGCGGCAGGAGATCGAGAAAGAACTCCCGCCGGACATCGGGGAGATCCTGGAGCGGATCGGTTCGTTCCGCAAGGACCTGATGCAGCGCATTCCCACGCAGGAAAAACGGCAGGCTGCCTACGAGGAGATCCTCGGTTGGCTGCTTGCGGATCACAACCAGACAGACGATGAAGTGATCGAACAGATCATTACGCATTACGAAACAGAGGCAAACGAATGAAGACACTGAAGCTGGCGACACGCGCCGGCAAACTGGCTCTGGTCCAGGCAAATCACGTCAGGGATCTGTTGGCGGAGCAGGGCGTTGAAGCGGAGATCATCAAGGTTTCCACCAAAGGAGATCAGGATAGAAAATCCTCGCTGCGGGCAATCGGCGGCGACGGTCTTTTTGTGCGGGGCATCGAGCAGGTGCTTCTCGCGGGAGAGGCGGACATCGCGGTCCACAGTAGCAAGGATCTGCCGTACGAACTGGCAGACGGACTCGTCATCGCGGGCGTTCCAAAGGCGGCTGCAGCGGAAGACCTTCTGCTGATTCCCAAAGACAGGCCGCTGGAAAGCGTCCGTGCAGCGGGCAGGACACCGGTCATTGGCACCGGCAGCGCAAGACGCCGTCATTATTATGCAAAGCTCGATCCGGATGTGACGTTCGCGGAGATCCGCGGCAACATCACGACCCGTGTCGAAAAGCTCAGGCGCGGCGATTACGATGCGATCATCCTCGCAAGAGCAGGCCTGGACCGCATCCACTTCGACCTGTCGGACTTCGAGGTGCGGCATTTTACGGCGGCGGAGATGGTACCGTCCTGCTGCCAGGGCATCCTGGCGGTGGAGTGCCGCGAAGCGGATACGGAGATCCGCGAGGTGCTGGCGAAGATCAGCGATCCGAAGACGCGGCAGCGGTTTGACATTGAGCGCAGGCTGTTCCGCGGGATGCAGGCGGACTGCTCCGTGGCAGCAGCTGTGCATGCGCAGATCGGTGAGGCCGGACTGGCAGACGATTCCAAACCGTCCGGCGATGCGGCACTGACACTGTACGCGCTTCTCGGCGAAACGGAATCGCTCCATCAGGGCACCTGCGCCGAAGCGGAATCGCTCATCGCGGCGGCGCTCAAGGATCTTGGCATCTGAAAATGAATGATACTTCGGAAAGGAAGAGAGATATGAAAGGACAAGTCGTACTGGTCGGCGCGGGCTGCGGCAGCGGGCTCATCACCCTGCGCGGGCTGGCGGAGATCCGGCGGGCAGAGGTGCTCGTCTACGACGATCTGCTGGATGACGCGCTCGTCGCGGAAGTCCCTGCGGATTGCCGCTGCATCTACGTCGGCAAACGTTCCGGCCGGCACAGCATGAAGCAGGATGAGATCAACGCCCTGCTGATCAAAGAAGCGGAAGAAGGCAACTATGTTGTCCGGCTCAAAGGCGGAGACAGTTTCGTCTTCGGGCGCGGCGGCGAAGAGTATCTGGCACTCGAAGAGTGCGGCATCGCCTGTCGTATGGTGCCGGGCGTGACCTCCTCGGTCGCGGTCCCGGAGAGCCTGGGCATTCCGGTCACCCACCGCGGGGTGGCGCAGTCGTTCACGGTCATCACCGGCCACACGGCGGCGGAGACGGAGGAAGACTACAATGCGCTGGCGCAGCTGAAGGGCACCCTCGTGTTCCTGATGGGCCTTTCGGCGGTCGGGGAGATTTCCGAGAAACTCATCGCGGGCGGCAAGGACCCGGCGACCCCGGCAGCGATCCTTTCGCGCGGATTCCGGAAGGATGCCCTGCGCATCGACGGGACGCTCGCGGACATCGCTTCGAAAAAAGACCGGGCAAAGACGCCGGCGATCTTCGTTGTCGGTCCCACGGCCGGCTATCATATGGTCGGCAGAGATGAGCGCCCGCTTGCCGGGATCAGCGTCGCAGCGACCGGCACACCGGCCTTCGTCGAAAAGACCGGCGCGGCGCTTGCTGAGGCTGGTGCGGATGCGGTGCTCTGCCCGACACTGGAACTGACACCCATCAAGGGAAGCATCCCGGCGGACCTCTCCGTATGGGACTGGGTCTGCTTCACGAGTGCGAACGGCATCGAGCTGTTCTTCGACCATCTGAAGGAGCAGCACATCGATCTGCGGACACTGGCGGGCATCAAGTTCGCCTGCATCGGCCGCGGCACCGAGGAGAAACTGGCGGCACACGGTATCAACGCGGACCTCGTGCCGGAGAAATACACGGCGGGAGATCTGGGCAAGGCGCTGGCCACTGTGGTGAAGCCGGAGGAAAAGATCCTGATCCTCCGCGCGGAGAAGGGCTCGCCGCTCCTGACCGAAGCGCTGGACGAAGCGGGACTCACTTATGAGGACTGCAAGATCTACCGGACACTGACAAAGGAAGCGGATGTGCCGGAGGCGGATTACCTTGTGTTCGGCAGCGCGTCCGGTGTGCGGGCATTCTGTGAGGGTCCGGCGCGGGCAGATGGCGAGCAGGCCGCAAGAGCGATTCCGGAAGGGATGACGGCCGTGTGCATCGGCGATTACACGGCAAATGAACTGAAAAAATACCCTGCTTGCAGGATGATCACCGCGAAGACATTCACCGCGGACGGCATCATCGCAGCGATCGAGGAAGACCGCGGCAAACAGGATTGATAGCAGGCAGCCGCAGCAAAAGGGCGGCAGCCAGATCAGATAGTATTCAGTAAACAAGGAGGAATACACTATGGCAGGGACACTTTACGGCATCGGCGTGGGCCCCGGGGATCCGGATTACCTGACGCTCAAAGCGATCAAGTGCATGGAAAAAGTCGACATCATCGCGGCACCGGGCAAGGTGGTCGAGGAGACCACGGCTTACAAGATCGCGGTGCAGGCGGCGCCGTTCATCGAGGAAAAGGAAAAGGCGCCGATCTTCATGCCGATGATCATGGATCGCGCGAAGATGGAAGACGCGCACAGAGACGGCGCGGCAGCGGTCATCCGGCTGCTTGAAGAGGGTAAGGATGTCGGATTCCTGACGCTCGGCGACACGACCATTTACTCGACTTTCTCCTACATCGAGAAGATCGTCAAGGCGGGCGGCTACAACACCGTCTACATCAGCGGCATCCCGTCGTTCTGCGCGGCGGCAGCTGAGGTGGGCGTTCCGCTCTGCGAGTGGACCGAGCCCCTGCATGTCATCCCGGCTGTCCACAAACTGGACGAGAAACTGCCCCCGGACGGCAACTACGTCCTGATGAAGAGCGGCAGCAAAATGGCGCAGGTCAAGGAGATCCTGCGTGAGAGCCGCGACAACGTCTCGATGGTGGAAAACTGCGGCATGCCCGATCAGAAGGTCTACCACAGCATCGATGAGATTCCAGATGACGCCGGATACTTCTCGCTGATCATCGCAAAATAGATCTGATTGAAAATTCATGGGAAATCGATATTTGCTGGCGATTCCCATGAATCGAAAGGCATAGACGCACCGGTTTACTACCCGTTTCGCAGTCTGAGGCCGCGAAAGTTCATGGGAAATCGATATTTGCTGGTGATTCCCATGAATGATGTAAGAATCGATAAAACCGCTATAACCATTACAACAATGGCTATAGCGGTTTTACAATTGACATTTGTCCGCGAAAGCGGCGGGTGTGAAGACGGGCAACGGTTGCTTGCTGCCAACGGTCAGCAGATGTCTGTTATCTGCGGCCGCGTTTGACGAAGTAGTTGAGAATGCCGCCGAGCACGATGACGACTGCGGCGACGACGATGATCTTCTTGGTCGCCTCCTGCGGGATGGCGCTCTTGGGGCCGATCGAGTCGGTGAAGAACGTCAGCGTGTAGTTGATCGCCACCGGGTCGCCCATGGCGGTCGTGTCCGCGATGACGGACATCGGCTCATCCAGTTTGGTGATCGGGATCGTGAAGGTGGAATTGCCGCCGTCGGTCGTTTCGTTGTCGTAGCGGTAGCCATTCACGAGCATGTAGTCGTAGTGCGGGCTGCTCCAGAGCAGTTTTGCGTAGGCTTTGCCGTCCTTGATGGTGAGCCAGGTCGGCGTGGTGACGCTGGCGCGGCCGCTGCCGCCTTCGAGAACGACCTCGATGGAATACTCGCCATCTTTCCGGTCAATGCTGGCGGCTTCGGGCGGATTGCCTTGACTTGCAGGGCTGCCCTGATTGGTGCCTGCGGCATTGCTGTCTTCGGAGATCGTATCGCCTTCGTCGGCTGCTTCATCGGCATCGGCTGTTGCGTCCGCAGCGGCGGGGACACCGCCGTTCTGCTCGAGGGCCTGTTCGATGAGGTCGTAGTCGGGCAGTTCGATCTTGAGCGCTTCCGCGGGCAGACTGCCTGCCACGAAGACAAGATTGCGGTCATACCACTTCTTGCGGCGTTTACTGTAGGCGGCGCAGGGGACCTCGGCGTTGAGCGCGGGTACGTCCATCTCATAGGTGAGCGTATAGTTCTCATTGTCGACGTCCATCTCGATCCTGCCGGCATCATCCTTTTTGGCTTCGGTTTTTGTGCCCGGATACGCATAGGAATAGCTGGTGCTGTTCATCGTGAGCACGGCGGTCATCTCGTCGCCTTTGACCGTCAGCTGGCAGGAAGCGATCTTGAAGTACTTGGAGTTCGAGCGCACTTCGATCGGCCAGGTGCCGTCTTCGATGTCGCGGCCGTAGATCGGCGTCATGCCGTACTGCAGTGCTGAAGAGGACGCAAAGACATCCTCCGTCACCATCGGTATGATGAGGAGGAGTGCCAGGGCGATTCCTAATACTGTGCGCAGCACGCCGGAGCGCGCGGAATGAGTCTTGTTCATAGCGATACTCATTATACCATGCCTCGCAGATGCACGCTACAGAATCGCCATCCGGTGATGGCAAAACAGAGCGATTCGTATATAATAAAAGCACTATGATTGAACTGAAAGACCTGACAAAACGCTTTGGCGAACAGACGGCGGTGGACCATGTCACCCTGACCATCGGGACAGGGGAGTTCTTTGGGTTGCTCGGGCCAAACGGCGCGGGCAAGACCACGACCATCAGCATGCTGTCGACGGTGCTCCTGCCCACAAGCGGCGAGATCCTGCTCGACGGCAAACCGCTGACCCGGCGCGCCTCCGCGGAAAAGCGCAGGATCAGCGTCATCACCCAGGAGTTCTCGATGCGCCAGGACATGACCGTTGAGGAGGTCATGGAGTACCAGGGGCGTCTGTACTATATGAAAAAGGCGGAGATCCGCGCGAAGACCGAAGAACTGCTCAAGTTCACCGAGCTGTGGGACCACCGCAAAAAGACCGTCCGCTATCTGTCGGGCGGCATGAAGCGCAAGCTCATGGTGTGCCGCGGTCTGATGACCGATCCGGACGTGCTGCTGCTCGATGAACCGACGGCCGGCATGGACGCGATCGCAAGGCGGCAGATGTGGGCGCTGCTCCGGCGGATCAACAACCGCAAGATGACGATCATCCTGACGACACATTACATGGAGGAGGCGGAAGCGCTATGCGACCGGGTCGCCCTGATCAACCAGGGCAAACTCGGCGAAGTGGACAGCCCCAAGGCGCTCATCGAAGCGCTCGGCAACTACGCCGTCGATCTTGTCACGGAAGATGAAACGAAGTCCGTTTATTTCAAGACGCGGGAAGAGGCCATCGCGTATCTGCAGACGCTTCCGGGAGAGGCGGAACCGCAGACGGATGCGGCGGCGGAATCGCAAACAGATGCGGCGGATCCAACGCAGCCGCAGGCAGCGCACGCTTCCCTGCGCAATACGACGCTGGAGGATGTGTTCGTCGAACGCATCGGCCGGCGGCTGACCGTACGGTAAGGAGGGCGGCACATGGGTATCGTGGCAGTCCTCTGGGAAAAGTGGACGGAATTTAAAAGAGATTTCTACAAGATCACGGTGGCGGCGCTGGTCAGCCCGCTGCTGTATCTGATCGTGTTCGGATTCGGCATCCAGACGACCTCGCACGGCGAACCGTATCTGAACTTCCTCATCCCCGGCATCGTGGCCATGGCGACGATGACCGGCAGTTTCAGTGCGGTCGCGCAGAACATGAGCGTGCAGCGCCTGTATGAGAAGGCGCTCGATCAGGTCATGATCTCGCCGACGCCGCTGTGGCAGTTCATCCTCGGTCAGATCATCGGCGGCAGCCTGCGCGGGCTGTACGCGGGATGCATGATCCTGCTGCTGACCTTCCCGATCCGCACGGGGATGACGTTCAACAGCTGGTCGTTCCTGATCATGTTCCTCAATGGCATGGTCTTCTCGACCTTCGCGCTCGTGCTGTCGTTCCTCGCGAAGAGCTATACGGACGCACCGCGGTTCAACGCGTACCTGATCGTGCCGATGTCGTTCCTGTGCAACACGTTCTTCTCGATCGACCAGATGCCGGGCGGGTTCCGCCAGTTCATCAACGCGCTGCCGCTGTCCCAGGCGTCCGGCATGATCCGTGCGATCTCCTCGAACGGGTCGCTCGGCGGATTCCTCACGACCGGCGACTATCCGTATGGCTGGGCAGGGTTCCTGATCCTTGGAGCGTACCTGGTCGTGTTCTCGGTGCTGTCGTTCATCTTCATCTACAAAAAGAAGAACCTGTAGAAGAATGATGCGAAATATTTGTCTGTATGGAGTTGACGGTTTCGTCGGCTCCTGTTATTGTATAGTGGTTAGCGAAGACTAACTAAAAGCGCCGCGAATGGCTGGGCGGCACCGGCTGCCAGCGGCAATTCTATAAAACATGAGTTAGCAATTGCTAACTAGAAAGAGAGAAAGAAATGAAAACAGCAGTGGTTTATTGGAGCGGTACAGGCAACACAGAAGCAATGGCGGAGGCGGTCGCAAACGGCGCGAAAGCAGCCGGCGCGGATGTCACAATGTTCACAGCGGACTCTTTCAGCGCGGATGCGGCTGCAGAGTTTGAAGCGGTCGCAATGGGCTGCCCGTCCATGGGTTCCGAGGAACTGGAAGACAGCGAATTCCGTCCGATGTTCGACGCTGTCAAAGGCGCTCTCGCAGGCAAGAAAGTCGGTCTGTTCGGCTCCTATGGATGGGGCGACGGCGAGTGGATGAGAAACTGGCAGGACGAATGCGGCGAGACGGGCCTCTCGCTCGTGATGGACGGCGTCATCTGCAACGAAGCGCCGGATGACGAAGCGGTCGCTAACTGCGAAGCGCTGGGCAAGGCACTCGCATAGTCTGAAACGAAGCGATTCCCGGAGGTTCTCATGTCACTGGACAAACTGCTCATCGAACACTGTGCCCCAACGCTGGCGTCCCTTAAGACGGCCAATCTGTTTTCGTGCCGGTACGAGGATGAGCAGGAACTCCTGGAAACCATCCAGGTATGGAACGATGATTTAAAAGCCAAAGGCGTAGAACTGATCCTCCTCCGATGCCGGGCGGGCGGCGCATTGATTTATGTCTGCCGCAGGAATCGCCTGGCGCAAGATCTGCGCAAGGATGGCGTGGCGGAATTTCTGGGCAACTACGGGTATCGTGGAATATGCCCCGGCGGCAGAAGCTGCAGCGGCAACTCATGCGGGTGTGTCGACTGTGCGATCGAGCAGCTCAAAAGCAGACTCGCTACCGCAGACGGATTTCCGCATGAGATCGGGATCTTTCTCGATTACCCGCTCTGCGACGTGCGCGGCTTTATCGAAAACGCCGGTGCGAACTGCAAATGCGCGGGGTGCTGGAAAGTCTACGGCGATGAGCATGAGGCAAAACAGCGCTTCCACCGGTACAGCAAGTGCCGGGAAGTCTACACAAAGCTGTGGCACAGCGGTGCTCGGAGCGTGAGCCAGCTCACCGTGCGGGCCTGATTAGAACTCAAAATCAGAAATACAAAACTGCTTCTTCAAAAGAAGAAGCAGTTTTTTGTTATATCAGTTTGACAAGCGCTTGAGTTGTCGGTAAAATTCAAATTGTCAGAATAAATCAAACATTTCTGACAATAATTATATCAGAAAATGAGAAACGTATCGATCGTTCAAAAAACTCTCGATACGTCTCCCGAAAGATGTGATTACATCTGTTGTGCATGAAAAGTGTAACACATTCCTTTGCGGGGGACAATTCTCATTATGTTCCAGCGGAGCTGGAGAAAGGGGGGTGTTATGCCTTCAATAAAAAATAATGTTGATTTAAAATCCGCAAATGAAACAACAGGGTCTAAGGGGGAATCAACTATTAAAAGAAAAGGTTGTAAGGATATTTGGAATGCATTTATGTGTGAAGGAGCAACTTTTACGGATAATGATATTCCTATTTGCCCAACCACTGCAAAGGAATTGCCCTCGAGGATTATTCTTTGGGACGAAGCAAAACACATATATAAGAAACAAAACCGGTACAATAAGGCGTTTCATGTGGACGCTTTTGTCTGCTTTTACATGGACGATTATAAATTCGATGGTGTCAAAGAGGGGATTTGGTACAATTATAGGCGTGCGTTAGAAATACTCTCTCACTTTGCTGGCGTTATCACACCAGACTATTCGACATATCAGGACTTCCCAGAGCCCATTAAGGTTTATAATACATATAGGATGCGCACTTTTGGATACTGGTTGGGCTGTCACGGCATTCCTGTCATTAATAATGTCCGTTGGGGAACATCCGAATCCTTCAAGTATTGCTTTGATGGAATCGAAGAGCACACAATTGTTGCTATAGGAACTGTTGGGGGCAGCCCGCGTCAAATAATAGATCGTGAACGATTTCAGGAAGGATTGAGAGAACTTGATAGAATTAAGAAGCCTTCAGACATCATTGTATATGGCTCGGCTAATTATGACTGCTTTAATGAACTGATGGATAAGGGTACTCGAGTGTTCTCTTTTCCAAGCCATACTGCAAAAGCCTTCGAAGGGAGGTGTGCAGAATGAGTAAAGGGAATGCCGGGTTGTATGTAAAAACAAAAGGGCATCGTGCTATCGGTGACTCATTAAGAGAAAAGGCGAGAAAAGCAGTAAACCGTCTTATTGATACTGCTCCTGGAAGTAAGAATAAAGCGATGGCTGTTGGCGCATATGATTTACGGACAGGAAGAATAGTTGCTGTTTTTGCTGGATCTATACCGGATAAAATACATCCGCTCTTACGTGAAAGAGCGAAACTGGTCGGTGGGATTGGAACTCATGGAGTATCACAAAGAAACACAGTCGGGGTTTGCGCAGAATTCCATGCTGTTAATCAAATGCTGCTAAATGGTTCTGAATGGGCATCAATACGTTTAACGAAGCCGGTTAGGCCAAGAACAAAGAAGGAGATGCCATACTGTGATAATTGCAAAGTCATGTTTTCTGACTTGATCGATGAGTAGGAGGAAAAAGAATTATGAGATACAGTGAGATTGATCTTCAGTGTGAAGATATTATGTGGTTTGGCGTAGATTCTTTTGACCACATCTTCGTCTGTACGGCGGGGGGCTTTGGCAACGTTCCGGAGTTCGTATGCAGCAGCAGAGAGAATAATGAAAGATTGATTGAGTATTTCCTGAATGAAATGCCTTCCAGAGGAGGTTCGATTCTGTTAGTTGAAAAAGAAGATACACCGCTTGTGGAAGATAGTATGATTCTATCTGGGAAGGGTCTGTACTGTTTTGATGTTGTAATTGAAGGGGAGGAGCAAGGGGGATATACAAAAATCGCATATCCAGATAACCCAGTAGTAGTCTCGGATCTTCCCAAACCAATACAGGAGTTACTGAACGATCATAGAGTTGCCATTGATACTTCAGCCGCAGATTATTTAAAAGTGGAACATGCATATTAATAAAGTGCCCGCTGTGGAATCATCACAGCGGGCGTTTTATTGATTTATCTACTTTGTGAAATAACACTATTTAATTGCATTTGCGATGAGGTCGCCGCACGTCTTTGTCCCGATCGGGTTGTGCAGGACGTGTGCTTTGGCCTGCTGTGCGATGAGAGCGGTGTCTCTTGTGAGCGGGAGAATGGACTCTCTGGCTTTGGGCGATTCCGAAGCGCTGCCGTCGTGCAGGTCAGCTGTACGGTAACCGGTCGCCAGGACTTCCTTGACCGCATCCTCGATGGCATTGGCTTCGTCCAGCAGTCCGAACGAATAACGGAGCATCATCGCGACGGACAGGATCGTGGCCATCGGGTTGGCGATGTTGTCGCCGGCGATGTCCGGGGCGCTGCCGTGGACGGGCTCATACATACCGAAGTTACCTTCCGCCAGGCTCGCGGACGGGAGCATCCCGATGGAGCCGGTGATCTGGCTGGCTTCGTCGGAGAGGATGTCGCCGAAGATGTTGCTGGTCAGGATGACGTCAAACTGCTTGGGGTTGAGCACCAGCTGCATCGCGGTGTTGTCGACGTAGTAGTGGTTGAGGGCGACTTCCGGGTAGTCCTGCGCAACTTCGTTGACGACCTTTCTCCAGAGGCGCGAACTCTCGAGGACGTTCGCCTTGTCGACGCTGGTGACTTTCTTGTTGCGCTTCATGGCCATGTCGAACGCGACTTTGGCGATGCGGCGGATCTCCATCTCGGAATACTGCTCAACATCGTAAGCGGTCTCGCCGCCTTCCGTCTGTTTGCGGCCGCGTTCGCCGAAGTAGATGCCGCCGGTCAGTTCGCGGACGACCACGATGTCGAGGCCGCCGGCGACGATTTCAGGCTTGAGCGGGCAGGCATTGGCGAGCTCTTCAAAGAGCATGGCCGGGCGCAGGTTGGCGAAGAGGCCAAGTTCCTTGCGCAGACCGAGCAGCGCCTTTTCCGGGCGCTGTTCTCCGGGCAGGTCGTCCCACTTGGGGCCGCCGACCGCACCGAGCAGGACCGCGTCCGCTTTCTTGCATTTGTCGATGGTCTCCTGCGGGAGGCATTCACCGTCGTTGTCGATGGCGCACCCGCCGGCCAGCACGTAGTCATAGGAGAAGTGATGACCGTACACTTCGCCGACTTTGTTCAGTACTTTGATGGCTTCATCCACGACTTCCGGGCCGATGCCGTCGCCGCGGATCACTGCGATTCTGTAGTTCATAATGGTATTCTTTCTGCTGCTGCCAGCGTATGAAAACGGAACCGCCGGACACGGCGATTCCTCGACTGCTTACTTGAGACTGTTGAGCAGGCCGCCCGCATCGATGATTTCCTGAATGAATGCGGGGAAGGGCGCTGCCTGATAGGTCTCGCCTTTGGTGACGTTGGTGATCACGCCGCTCTCGAAGTCGATCGCCACTTCATCGCCGTCCTCGATGCGCTCGCTCGCCTCGGGGCACTCCATGATGGGCAGGCCGATATTGATGGCGTTGCGGTAGAAAATGCGCGCGAAGGTGGTCGCGATGACGCAGCTGATGCCGCGCTGCTTGATGACGACGGGGGCGTGCTCTCTGGAACTGCCGCAGCCGAAGTTGTCACAGGCGACGATGATGTCGCCGGGGCTTGCCTTCTCAACGAACTTGGGGTCGATGTCCTCCATGCAGTGCAGGGACAGTTCGTCCATGTCGTGGATGTTCAGGTAACGCGCGGGGATGATGACGTCGGTGTTGACGTCGTCACCGTATTTGTGGACGCGGCCTTGTACTTTCTTTTCCATGAATCGCTCTCCTTCCTAGTCCAGTTTGCTGCCGGAGATGATGCCGGTCAGCGCACTCTCTGCAGCGACGATCGGGCTGGCGAGGTAGATCTCGCTGTCCACGTGGCCCATGCGGCCGACGAAGTTGCGGTTGGTCGTGGAAACGCACCGCTCGCCGGGACCGAGGATGCCCATATGGCCGCCCATGCAGGGGCCGCAGCTCGGGGTGTTGAAGGAGCAGCCGGCGTCGATGAAAATGTCGACGAGGCCTTCCTTGATGCACTGTTTGACGATCGCCTGCGTCGCGGGGACGATGATGGCTCTGACATCAGGTGCGACGTGCTTGCCTTTGAGGACTGCCGCCGCCTGGCGCATGTCCTGCATGCGGCCGTTGGTGCAGCTGCCGATGACGACCTGGTCGATCTTGATCGGTTCCATCTTCGCGATCTCGGAGACGGTGTGCGTGTTCTCCGGCAGATGCGGGAACGCAACAGTCTGTTCGAGCGATTCCAGATCGATCTCATAGACAGCTTCATACTCCGCATCGGGGTCGGCCTCATAGACAGTGTACGGACGGTCCACACGGCCTTCCATATACGCCTTCGCGGCGTCGTCGACCGGGAAGATGCCGTTCTTGCCGCCGGCTTCGATGGCCATGTTGCAGATGGTGAAACGGTCTTCCATGCTCAGCGAGGAAACGCCTTCCCCGGTGAACTCCATGGATTTGTACAGCGCGCCGTCGACACCGATCATGCCGATGATGTGCAGGATGATGTCCTTGCCGGAGATGTGCGCCGGCTTTTTGCCTTTCAGTTCGAACTTGAAAGCGGGCGGGACTTTGAACCAGCCCTCACCGGACATGGCGGCAGCGGTGATGTCCGTCGTGCCGACGCCGGTGGAAAAGGCGCCCAGTGCGCCGTAGGTGCAGGTGTGGGAGTCCGCGCCAAGGACCAGCTCGCCTGCGGCGACAAGTCCTTTTTCGGGCAGCAGTGCGTGTTCGACGCCCATCTCGCCGACATCATACCAGTGCGTGATGCCGAAGTGTTTGGCGAACGAACGGCACGCCATGCACTGCTCGGCGCTCTTGATGTCCTTGTTCGGGACGAAGTGGTCCATGACCATGGCGATCTTATCTTTGTCGAAGACGCGGTCCAGACTGTTCTCTTCATAGCAGTCGACCATCGAGCTGCCGGTGATGTCGTTGACCAGGACCATATCGACCTTGGCGCGGATCAGCTGTCCGGCTTCGACGCTGTCGAGCCCGGCGTGCGCCGCCAGGATCTTCTGTGTCATTGTCATACCCATTGTAGGTTGCCTCCTTGTAATCGGGATATTCCGGCGCGGCGC
>JAWRJC010000036.1:0-13404 GCA_040307715.1 Clostridiales bacterium
CGTCGACCTCGCGGACTGCCCTCAGCACTTTGGCTTTCGCGTTGGCGTTGATGACGGAATACACGACCGCCTGCCCTTCCTGTTCAAATCCGCCTTCGCCGCGCAGGATCGTCGTGCTGTGGTTGGTGATGTCCTGGATCACATCATTGACCGCGTAGGGCTCCTGAGTGACGATCAGAAGCGTGCTCTTCATGTACCTCGTGTAGAGCACATGCAGGACCTGCGTACTGACGAACTGGTAGATGATCGAGTACAGCGCCTTGTCCCAACCGAAGATCAGACCGGCCGCCACGAGGATGACCGCGTTGAAGCCGAGCACCATGTTGAAGGTGTCCATGCCCTTTTTGTTGGCAAGCCACAGCGCAATGAAGTCCGTGCCGCCCGTTGTCGCATTCTGCCGCAGACACAGGCTGATCGCAACGCCGTTGAGCAGACCGCCGAAAATGCTGATCAGAAGCGTGTCATACGTCACGACATAACTGGGCAGGATATCGACCAGCAGGTTGGTCGCCATGATGCACACCAGCGAGTACAAAGCAAACTTCTTCCCGACGTACCGCAGCCCGATGTAGAACGGCACTGCGTTGAGGATCACGTTGATCACTGTGTACGGCAGTGCGATGTTGAAATACATCTCCGCCACGCGCTGGATCAGGACCGTCAGGCCGGTCGCCCCGCCCGGGTACAGCCCGCCTGTATGAACAAAGGTGTTGATATTGAGCGCCATAATCACCGACGCGACAAGGATCAGGATGATCCTGCGTGCATCGGTCTTGAGTGCTTTTTTCCGTTTTTCTCTCTTATCCGTCTGTTCCATGGTGTGATTGTACCACAGGAATCGCTCCTCCACGCATCTTTTCCTGTCTTTTTCCGCCCATTTTGCATATACTGATAGAAGACAGCACGGGAAGCACCACTGTCCCGCTATCCCTGCATTTATAGAAAAGACATGAAAACAGGAGAGAATGCTCGACAATGCATACGCCAGGCGATAAGATGAAACAAGCAACCTTAAAAGCGGCAGGCGGAAACCTGCCGCAGTTCGCTTTTCAGCGCGTTACGCTCAGCGAGACCGGCACGATGGCCTCGACCAGAGAATACGAAGCGGTCCGCACGGAAAATGGTGCCCGCGTTTCACTGTATGACGGCCCGTGGAACTACCACGAAGGCACGGACCGGGAAGACTGCCTTCAGGCTCGCAAAGAAGGCGGCGAAGAGTTCTATATGGAACTGGCCGTTAAGTTCCGCGCACTGGGGCTTTCGTCCTGGGACGGCTTCAGCAAGAACGCGAGCGGCGTCCTCGACGGCACCATGTTCAGTTTTGAAGCGGTGATGCAGGACAGCTCCGTGCTCCATGCGCGCGGCTCGAACGCGTTCCCCGAAAACTACGGCACATTCACCGATTATCTTTGGAATTTAGTAAGACAATGAATCTCATCAGCATCGTTACACTGCTCGGCGGCCTCGCCCTGTTCCTTTACGGCGTCACCCTCATGGGAGACGGCCTCGGCAAGGTCGCAGGAGACAAATTACAACTCGTTCTGTATAAACTGACAAGCAATCCGCTCAAGGGGATCCTGCTGGGCGCCGGTATTACTGCGCTCATCCAGTCCTCTACAGCCGCTTCGGTCATGGTTATCGGCTTTGTCAATGCCGGTCTCATGGTGTTCAAGCAGGCGGTCAGCGTCATCCTCGGCTCGATCGTCGGCACCAGCGTCACCGGATGGATCGTCAGTCTGTCCTCCATCGGCGGCGGCAGCGGCTGGACTGCCTATCTTTCCACTGCTTTCATCACGGGCATCATGGCCGTCATCGGCATCGTGCTCCTCAAATTCAGCAGCAAACCAAAGCGCAATCAGATCGGCACCATCCTGCTCGGCTTTGCCGTGCTGATGTTCGGCATGAGCACGATGAGCCAGGCCGTTGCGCCTCTCAGGGAGAGCGAGACGTTTATCAACATGCTCGTATCCTTCTCCAACCCGCTGCTCGGCATCCTGGTCGGCATCGTCTTTACCGCCATCATCCAGTCATCCGCAGCTGCGATCGGCATCCTGCAGGCGCTCAGTATGACCGGCGCCCTCACCTTCGCGACCGCCTACCCGATCACGCTCGGCATCGCCGTCGGCGGCGCCCTGCCCGTTCTGATCAGCGCGGTCGGCGCCAATATCAACGCGCGGAGAACAGCGCTGACGCATCTTGTCATCGATATCCTCGGCGCGGTTTTCTGCGGCGCCGTCTTTTACGCCGTCAACGCCGTCGTCCATTTCGGGTTTATGGCCGCCCACCTCGACCCGGTGACCGTGGCGCTGCTCAATACCGTCTTCCGCGTCGTCACCGTTATCGTGCTGACCCCGATGATCGGCCTGCTGGAAAAGATCGTCTGCACGATCATCAAGGACGAACCCGTCCCGGAGACCCCCGGCGGTCTTCTGGAAGAGCGATTCCTCGAGCATCCCGCACTGGCCATCGAGCAGAGCCGGCTCGCCCTGAATACCATGGCAGAACGGTCCAGAAAGGATCTCATGCTCGCCTTTGAAATGACCCACGACTACAGCGATGCGATGTACGACAAAGTCCGGGTGATCGAAAAAGAAGTCGACAACTATGAAGATAATCTCAGCACGTATCTGGTGAAGATCGCGACCAAAGAACTCACCGCGGACCAGAACGAAGAAGTATACCGGTTCCTGCATGCGATCACCGATCTCGAAGAAATCTCCGACTACGCCATGGACATCGCCAAGCGCACCAGAGAGATCCATGCGCGCGGCCTCACCCTGCGCAGCGATGTACAGGAGGCCATGCGGGTCATGGAAGCAGCGCTCACCGAGATCGTCGACACCGCGATCAAAGCGCTCATCGGCCACGACATGGAAGCGGCCCGACGCGTCGAACCGCTGGAAGAAAACATCGTCGTGCTATGCCGTGAAATGAAGCAGCAGTATATGGATAATGTTCGAAACGAAGACATCAGTGTGGATGAAGGGTTCGTGCTGCACGATCTGATCGACTACTATGAACGAATCTCCATGCATTGCAGCAGTATCGCCGTCGCGCTGATCGAACTGGACCTCGAGGCACTGGGGGTCCGCAACTACACGGTGAGCCTGCGGCAGCGCAGAGACGCCATCTTTAAAGACCGTGTGGAAGAATACCGCAACAAGTACAACTTCGACGACATCGACGACGTCGAAGAGCACACCCTGAACAAGCAGTAAGATATGATCCGGATCCTTTTTGTATGCCATGGCAACATCTGCCGCAGTGCGGCGGCCAAATATGTCATGCAGCGCCTCGTGGAGGAGGCGCATCTCTCCGCGCGCTTTCTCATCGACAGCGCCGCGACGAGCACGGAGGAACTGGGCAACCCGGTCTATCCGCCTATGAAGCGCGTTCTGGAATCGCACAGTATCCCCTGCGGCGGCCACCGGGCCAGACAGATCCGGCGCAGTGACTACGAGCATTACGATCTTCTGATCGGCACCGACTACGCCAATATCCGCAATATGGAGCGGATGTTCGGCGGCGACCCGGACGGAAAGCTGCATCTGCTGCTCGACTACGCCGGCCGCCCCGGCGAAGCGATCTCCGATCCCTGGTACACCCGGGACTTTGAGCTTGCTTTCCGTGAAGTCGAAGCGGGATGCCGCGGTCTGCTGGAAGCACTCAAAGAAGACGTCCGGCTCTGACAAGCCGGCCGGTGGTACACCATGTCCGCCTACCGGCTGTAAGTCTCGTCCCCGAATAATGTCTCCGAACGGAGAATCACCTGCAGCAGCAGGCGGACATCCGGATCGGACAGATCCAAACCAAGCAGCTGGCGGATCCGTTCCAGCCTGTCAAGCAGGCTCGAGCGGTGGAGCGCCAGCTCTTTTGCTGTGGCCGCGATCGATTCATTATTCTGCAGATAAACGCGCAGTGTTTCCGCATAGGAGATCGGGGATGACGCATCATGCTGCAGAAGCCGCTTGAACCCCTCCGGGTAATAACTGTCCGCCGGCTGCCCCGACAGTGCCCCCCGCAGCAACTGATGCAGGATGTGGTCTTCGAAAAAGTAGAGTACCTCTTCTTTCCTGAACTGCATACCATTCTGAAGAGCTGCGGATGCTTGGAAATAGGCGTGCGCCGATGTGTACAGATCAGAGAAAGACTGGGACAGCCCGCCGCGCAGGCGGGTGTTTTCAAGTACCGGTACCAGCGCCGATGTAAGCGCTGTCCTGGTAATGCTGTCCGTTCCGTAACCGGATGGGAGCAGGGCGACAACCCGCCCGTCATGTTCAAATGCCAGCGCACCGGGAAACCGCTGCTCCATGACCGAAGCGACATAACCGTGCGGCAGCGGATGCCCCTCCCCCCTGTCTTCAAACACCGCACACAGATACTGTTCCTTGCTGCTGCGGTGGCTCAGGACTCTGCGCTGCTCCGGATCGGGCGGCAATCCGTCGATCAGATCCCCGACCGCCCGGCGGACCGCAGACCGCTCACCAGCCAGGACAGGGTCGCGCTGCAGCGCCTGACGGAGCATATGAGAAAAGTGAATACAGAGTGCCGCGTCAGAGGACCGGAACTCCCGGTACTCCGCAAAAAGCGTAATACAACCGAGGTACTCATCCATATCAAAAAGATTGACGGACAGCGATTTCCGACCCATCAACTCAAAGAGGAGCGGTTCCTTGATGTCCGTCGCCAGATCGTGCAGAGACAGAAAGGTTGCCATCAAGTTTTCATCGAACGCCGGCGTATCGAAGTGCATCCCGAGATGCTCCCGCAGATACTCTTCATCTGTGTAAGCAAGGTAGCGGAAATCAGCGCCGACCAGCAGCATGGGGTTGCCAAAGATCAGACGGCTCGCGTCAAGCATCTCCTGCAGGGAAGCACTGCCGCGGAGGATGGTGTTGAGTGATTCCTCCCACTGTTCGTAACGGTTGAAGACCGTCTGAACCGTATTAAAGACCGCGAAGATATCCCCGCTTTCGGGAACAGAAAGAACGCTGCACTGCTGCCGGTATATATTAAGCTGCGGTGATTCACCGAGGCAGATCAGCACGACGTTCCGCCCCACCTGAGGAGCCTCCGGCAAATGATCCGCGCTGCAGACATAAACATGATCATCCGCAAAGACCGCCGCCCGGTCCAGATAAAACTCCGGCCTGGACAGGCACATCTCGCTCTCCGTCTGCCCCGTCATGGCAACAGGCAGGTACTCCTTCAGTCCCTGATAGATAATATCCAGATTGAGCTTCATGACCGCCTTCCTTTCTTTGTTTGGCTTCTCTGTCCTCATCTTAGTGTGCAGGCCTGCTGCTTGTCAATTCGCAAGCCGTATAAAACGACGGCTACAGAACAGTATTTTGTATTAACTCTTGCATTTTTCTTGTTTTTCGACCCGCATTTTTAACGGTTTGGAATCAAAAAAAACCTATCCTTTGCAGAATTACCCCCCTTCGCGCCGCATCGTACACTGTACCTGATAAGAACCTTTTGTTTACACAAGGAGGATACCCGATGCTGAAAGAAAAACTCGGAACCGAAAAATGCTTCCGGACGGCCTGGGGAAAACTCATCACGGAAGACGAGGCCTATACGCAGATCAACCGGCAGATCGCGGCAGTCTGCGCCAACCTCTTCCAGGTGATGCGTATCTTCGAACCGGACTGGGAAAAACGCACCGAAGCAATTTGTGAAATCGCCAATATGATGAACATGGCTGTGGCCGGAACGCCCGAAGACCAGAAGGCCTACGTGGATATGTCTCTTTACGAAGCGTTCAATATCCCCGAACTGTGTGAAAAGTCGAGCTGGCTCGGCGGCATCACCGGCGACAGCGGCGATGAATGGGAAAACATGGCTGGCCGCGTCATCCAGTTCACGCGCGACCGTGTCGAAAAAGAACTCGACACCTGCCCCTGGGACATCGTCGGCAGTGAACTCTGCAACATGACAACCAGTATGTTCACCGCCAATTTCGACCTCGCCTCCTCCAACGGGACGGAGAATGAAGTCGCCCTCAACATGTGCCAGGCGCGCGGATGCGGCAATAAGCACTGCCGTGTCGTCGCGGAGAGAAGAGATAAGTACGGCCTGCCCAAGCAGGAATGGCTCGAGCACATGCAGCAGCCTGTCGATCCGATCCACGACACACCGCGTGAACGGATGGTCAAAGAAGGCCAGTGCCTGCGCAACGGGCAGTATACACAGGCATTCGGCGAAGAGACCTCGTTGGAAGAAGCCTACCACTGGGTCGCGCAGATGGGCTGGGTCTGGTCGGTCCAGTTCCCGATGATGGCGATTCGCGACATGGCGCCGGATGACGACGAGTTCCTGCGTATTTTCCGTATCGTCTTCGCCACCGCCGGCAAAAATCAGTTCATCGAGCCCTTCGCCAAAGAAGGTCTGCGGCAGCACCTCGGTGTACCGCACTGGGTCGATGACAACGATGGCCGCCTCCTCGGTTCCTACATCATGTACATGTTGGATGTCCAGCAGGTCCCCTATCAGACGGAACGCTGGACGGAAGACGAGACCTGGATCCGCGTCAACACGGAAGATTTCACCGCCCGCTACGAGATGGCTCCGCTCGATGAGCTTGTCGATGCCTACGAAGCACAGTGGAACGGTGCTGCCAAAACACTCGTCTCCCCGGAATGGTCCTGTGTGATCGAAGGCCGCGACGATGAAGAGATGCTGATCAAAGTGATCCGCCTCGAAGATCTGAGAATGGTGTAAGGAGGGATAAAGATGCTGTTTAAAGACGATAAAACCGCCCGGCTGGATGCCCAGACGATCCGGCAGTCAGTAGGCTGGTACCGCTGGACGCACGATCTGGTCGAGGTCACCGGTGCAGACGCGCTGGATGTTCTCCAGAAGATCTACGTCAGTGATCTCTCCAAAGTGCCTGCCGGCAAGACAAAATACACCGCCATGCTGAACGAAGACGGCGAGATCATCGACGATGTCATCGTCATGCACATGGAAGAAGGAAAGTACTGGATCTCCACCCTCTATGGACCGCGCCTCGAACCCTGGGTACAGGCGCACACGGAAGGAGAAGACATTGCGTTCCGCCTGATCACCTATGACTGGGATATGTTCGCGGTTCAGGGGCCCGACAGCCCCGCTGCCATGGCACAGCTCACGGACAAACCCGTCGCGGATATGAAGCGCTTTGCCGTTGCACCGAACACGATCGGCGGCATCCCGGTTTATATCCACCGGTCCGGATTTACCGGAGAAGACGGATTTGAAGTTTACTGCGCCCCAGCCGACACCCCCGCTGTCACGACGGCCATCGACAAAGCGGTCACAGCTGCAGGCGGCCGGGAAATCTATACACTGGAAGTCTACGTCCGCTCCATCCCGATGGAAAAAGGCTTTGCGCTCAAGCAGGACTTCAAAGGCCTCAACCCGTTCGAGTGCGGACTCGGCTGGTCCGTCGATCTGGAAAAAGACTTCATTGGCAAAGAAGCGACGCTCGCTATCAAAGAATCGCCCCGTTTCCGGATGGCCGGTCTCGTGTTCGACCGCGAATCCACTGAAGACATCTCCATCTGGGAGCGCGTCTATCTGTACGGTGTCGAAGCCGGCCGCTGTGCGCAGGCGATCTATGGCTATACCGTCGATCAGAACATCGGATTCGCGACACTGCGTGCGGATATCCCGGACGGCGCCCGCGTAACAGTCGGGCCGAACGGCTCCCCCGCCACAGTCTGCAAGAAAGTATTCTGTTAAGGAGGTTGATATGGGAAGACTGGATGACAAAGTTTGTATCGTAACAGGGGCTTCTGCCGGCATCGGCCGCGCAACCGCAGTCCTGTTTGCACAGGAAGGTGCAAAGGTACTGGCTGCGGCAAGAAGAGAAGAACTATTACAGGAACTGTGTGAAGAGTGCAAAGACCTTCCCGGCAGCATCGACTATTGCGTCACGGACGTCGGCGATCCTGCTGCGGTCAGCAAGATGGTCGCGGCGGCGATCGAAAAATTCGGCCGCCTCGATATCGCAGTGAACAATGCGGGCGTCATGGACGACAACACTGCGATCGCGGACATGTCCAACGAGATGCTGGAGGAGGTTTTCAGGACGAACACGTTCGGCCTGATGTACTGTCTGCGCGAGGAATGCAGACAATTCCTCGAACAGGGTGACGGCGGCACGATCGTCAACATCTGCTCCGTCGGCGCTTCCCACCAGACGGCCGGTGCAGCTTACTGCGCCAGCAAAGGCGCAGTGCTTTCCGTCACGAAGAATACCGCATATATGTATAAGGATGATGAAATCCGCTGCAATGCGATCTCCCCGGGCGGTGTCGTCACTGATATTCCGCTCGTGATGCCGCCGGCGAACGAGTTCGGCTTCAGCAGAACAAGCGAACTGCTCAACTTCTCCGGCGAACTCGCCATGCCGGAAGACCTGGCAGATGCGATCCTCTTCCTCGCCAGCGACCAGTCCCGCTACGTCAACGGCGAAGAAATCAAATGCGACGGTGGCTGGACCTGTTTCTAACGTATCAAAAGCAGAAGTCATAACTCTGCATAAAATATCTTTCACATCAACAAGGAGGTAAGAATATGGCATTTTCCCTCGACAGCAAAGTCAAAGAGATCCTGAAAGACCCGCGCGCGTGCGCAGTACTGGACAAGTATGCGGAAGGCGCTTCCAAGAATCCGCAGATGAAACTGGTCGGCGGCCTGACCCTGAGAAAGCTCGCAAGTTTCCCGCAGTCCGCTTACCTGCAGCCGCATCTTGAAGAACTCGACGCAGAACTCAAGGCAATCGAAGACTAACACTGCATCGGTAATGCCCGAATAAAACCGGGCACGAAAAAAGCGCAGCCCTTCGGGACTGCGCTTTCTTTTTAAGACTCGTATTCTTTTGCGACGAGGTTGTCCGCTCCGTAGCGTTTGCGCAGCAGCGGCTTTTCGATCTTGCCGGTCGCGTTGCGCGGTACTTCGGCGAAGATGATCTGTTTCGGGCGCTTGTACCGCGGCATCTGCGAGCAGAAGCGCTCGATCTCCTCGACCGTGCAGGTCATCCCCTCCTTGATCTCGATGATCGCGCCGGTGATCTCGCCGAGGCGTTTGTCCGGCAGGCCGATGACCGCGACATCCTTGATCTTGTAGTATTCTTCGAGGAAGTTTTCGATCTCAACAGGGTAGATGTTCTCGCCGCCGCTGACGATGACGTCCTTCTTGCGGTCGACCAGATAGTAGAAGCCTTCTTCGTCCTGTCTTGCCATGTCGCCGGTGTAGAGCCAGCCGTCCTTCAGGACTTCCGCCGTGGCTTCCGGGTTGTTGTAGTACTCGGTCATAACGCCGGGGCCTTTGACACAGAGCTCGCCGACTTCTCCCTGCTTCACTTCCTGATCATTCTCATCCATGATCTTGCACTCCCAGCGGTAGCCGGGGATACCGATCGCGCCGACCTTGCGGATGTTCTCCATCCCGAGATGCACGCATCCGGGGCCGGTGGATTCGGACAGGCCGTAGTTGGTATCGTAATCGTGGTTGGGGAAGTAATCCTTCCAATGCCGTACCAGCGAAGGCGGCACGGGCTGCGCGCCGATGTGCATCAGGCGCCACTGATCGAACTTGTAGTCTTCCAGCTTGAGTTCGCCCCTGTCCAGCGCATCCAGGATATCCTGCGCCCAGGGTACCAGCAGCCATACGATCGTGCACTGCTCGTCGGACGCCGCCTGCAGGATGACTTCCGGCTTCGTGCCCTTGAGGAGCACCGCCTTGCTGCAGGTCCACAGCGATCCCATCCAGTGGACCTTCGCGCCGGTGTGGTACAGCGGCGGGATGCACAGGAAGCAGTCGTCCTTCGTGGTGTGGTGATGGACCGCCTCCATCTCAGCTGCCTGGGTCAGGCTCAGGTGCTTGTGGAGGATCGCCTTCGGGAACCCAGTCGTCCCGGAGGAGAAATAGATCGCGCCGAAGTCGTCGTCTGTCAGTTCGACACCGGGCTCCGTGCTCGGATAATCCGCGACCATCTCCCGGTAACTCTCCGCGAAATCCGGGCATCCGTCGCCGACGTACATCAGCAGGCGGCCATTTGCGAATACCGGCATGTTGGCCTCGATACGGGCGATGAACTCAGGCCCGAAGAACAGCACGCTGACTTCCGCCAGATCCGCGCAGTAGAAGATCTCGCTCGCCGTGTACCGGAAGTTGAACGGCACCGCGATGGCACCGGCTTTCAGGATACCGAAATACACAGGCAGCCATTCCAGACAGTTGAACATCAGGATGGCGACCTTGTCTCCTTTTTCAACGCCGCGGTCGATCAGCATGTTGGCGACACGGTTGGCCTTCTCGTTGAACACCTGCCAGGTGATCTCCCTGCGGTACGGATGCATGACTGTCTGCTGGACGAGTTCGAATTCCTTCCAGGAGGTCTTGGTGGTATCCTCCACCGCCGGATTGAGTTCGACGAGCGCGACCTCATCGCCGTGTTCCCTTGCGTTGCGGATGAGCAGATCTGTTACGGGCATGATTGTTTTCCTCTTTTCTTTCCTATTGATTTGCGTTCTGCGGAAACGCCTAACGTATTTATTATACTTGCTATCCCGCTCCGCCGCTATTCTTTTTCCCGCAGGAGGCAATCTTTTTGCAATCCCCGCGGGCAGAACAAAAAAGCGCGGCGCCATAAGGCACCGCGCTTTTTATTTGTTGACTGTTACCGCGTTACGGAAGGCGATTCCGGGATCAACTGTCCTCTTCCCAAGTCTACCGGGATCAACTGTCCTGCACGCCCTCGATCGTTGCTTTCGCAGTCGATCAAGCAATGCAGGTGATTAGCTGAACTGCTTCAGGGTATCGCCGAAGACGATCATCTTCTGGACTTCGTTGGTGCCGCCGGAGCTGATGGAAGCAAGCGCTTCTCTCATGAATCTGCCAACCGGGTATTCGTTGATGACACCATAGCCGCCCATGAGCTCGATGCAGTGCTGTGCGCAGCGGACAGCCGCGTTGGTAGCGAACAGCTTCGCCATGCCGTTGTACGGTGTGGTCGCAACACCCTCATCTCTCAGGCAGGCAGCCTGATAGGTGAGCAGTCTGGCAGCTTCGTAATCCGTACGCATCTCAGCGATGTGGAACTGGATCGCCTGGAGCTTGTTGAGGGGCTTGCCGTAGATGATGCGCTCGCTGGAGAACTTAACGCCTTCTTCGAGCAGACCGCGCATGATGCCGACGCAGATTGCGGACATAGAAGCACGGCCGATCTCACCGATCTGCTTCAGAGCGATCGGGGAACCCTTGCCTTCGGGACCAACCAGGTTCTCAGCAGGAACCTTGACGTCTGTCATGACCAGGTCGCCGGTGTAGGAGCCGCGCAGACCCAGCTTGTTCTCTTCGCGGGACGCCTGGAAGCCAGGTGTGCCTTTTTCGATGAAGATTGCGGACAGCTGCGTGCGGCCCTTCTCATCGGTACCGGTCTTCGCGGTGATGATGGTCCAGTCAGCGCAGTGGTTGTTGGTGATGAAGCACTTACGGCCGTTGATGACCCACTGACCGTCAACCAGTTCAGCAGTCGTCTTGGTACCGTTGATGTCGGTGCCGCCGCCCGGTTCTGTGACAGCCAGACCACCAATCTTGGTGCCTGCGCACAGCTCGGGGAGCCACTTCATCTTCTGTTCTTCTGTAGCAAAGTCAACGATCGCGCCCATGCAGAGGTGATGGGTGAAGATCATCATTGCCAGACCAGCGGAGTAACGAGCGATCTCATCGATCGCCATGACTCTTTCGACATGACCGAGGCCAAGGCCGCCGTACTGTTCGGGAATGAAGCAGCCGAGGACACCCAGCTCGCCCAGCTGCGGCATCAGTTCGACCGGAACGATATCTTCTTCGTCCCATTTCGCTGCGAACGGCGCAACGTTCTCAACTGCGAAATCTCTGAACGCCTTCTGGATCATCTGCTGGTCTTCTGTGAAATGTACATTCATGTTGGATTACCTCCTGTGAAACACACACATTGATAGTTAAGGTATATAATGTAACCCTTTTCGGGTCATACTCCGTGGCAAGTATATCCCTCTTGTGGATTTATTGTCAATGACTTGCAGTCATGTATACAAGAATCGCTGCATGTATACAATTGCTGCCGGATTTAGATGCCCTTCCGGGCTACTCTGCGATCTCGTCTTTGACTTCTTCAGAGGTCTCAGCGGCTTCCGCTTTGAGTTCTTCTGCTTTTTCTTTGAGCTCTTCCGCCGCAGCTTTCACCTTTTCGCCAAACGGTGCTGCTTCTTCTGCCGCAGCTTCCTCTTTGCCGGCCGCGCTTTTGACCTTGTCCTTGACTTCGTCTGCTTTGGCTTTCAGCTTCTCATCGATATCGGTCTTCTCCAGCAGGTCATCTGCCTTTTCTTTGGCAATGCCGGCCGCCTCTTTGATCTTGCTGCCCGCGACACCCGCACCGGCCTTGAGTTTCTCATCGATGTCAGTCTTCTCCAGAGCTTCGTCCGCCTTTTCTTTCAGTTCGCCGGCCTTTGCCTTGATCTTGTCATCGATATCTGTCTTTTCCAGGGCTTCATCCGCCTTCTCTTTCAGTTCGCCGGCCTTTGCCTTGATCTTGTCGTCGATATCTGTTTTTTCCAGAACATCATCTGCTTTTTTCTTAGCACCTTTGAAGAGATCTTTCAGTCCCATGTCTTACTCCTTTCTTAGTGAAGAGCATGCCGCGGATGTGCCGCACGCCCATCTTCCGTCACTTTATATTATATCGCGTTCTCTGAAAATATCCATAACTTAAGCACCGGGCAGACACAAACTGTAAAATCATGCATTTTTCGCAAAAAAAGAGTCCCATTCATTGACTTTTACAGGTTTCTATTATCTAATGGTTTACGTGTTTAAGAAAAGAAAGCGGAGGGCGTAATGGCAATCAAAATCGTACTGTTACTTATCTTTTTCGCTGTGATGATCGGCGTCGGTCTGTACTGCCGCAAGCACAGCACCAACGTGAACGGCTTTGTGCTCGGCGGGCGCGCTGTCGGCCCGTGGCTCACGGCATTCGCATACGGCACATCGTATTTCTCAGCGGTCATCTTCGTCGGCTATGCAGGGCAGTTCGGCTGGGCGTTCGGCGTTTCCTCGACCTGGATCGGGCTCGGCAACGCGTTCATCGGTTCGCTCCTCGCCTGGACCATTCTCGGCCGCCGCACCCGTATCATGACGCAGCACCTGGAAGCGCGCACCATGCCGGAGTACCTCGGAAAGCGGTATGATTCCTCAAAACTGAAGGTCCTCGCATCCCTCATCACATTTGTCTTCCTGATCCCGTACACAGCTTCCCTGTTCAACGGTCTGTCCAGGCTGTTCGAGATGGCGTTCAGTATCGACTATGCGTACTGCGTCATCGTCATGGCTATCCTCACCGGGATCTACGTCATCATCGGCGGCTACATG
>JAWRJC010000037.1:0-9290 GCA_040307715.1 Clostridiales bacterium
GGTGGCAGGGGATTCTCGATGAATTCTTCAAAAGGATGAAAGAACTGCACTTTCGAGTAATCTTTACTCACCATGTCCTGCAACAGGAAGAAGTCAACATACCCTTTGAAATCCACAAAAAGATCAAAGAAGGAACGGTATCTGCATAAGCACTCAAACAGGGGACTGTCTTCATCGAGATAGTACTTACGTATGCACTCCAGCGTGAGATCAAACCGGTCGCAGATCAGCGGATCCACACCTCGTGCCTGATTGATAGTATGAAGACCGTTCACGCGGTTTCGCGGGAAGATAAGCATCCCGCCGATGGTATAGCTTAGATAGACAAAGGATTCAATGTCTTCGGGCGGGATTTCGCGGATGATGTGCTGATACCGTTTCCATCCTGAGAAACTGTGAATAATGGAATCGCTCGAGAACACAAATCCCCTGATCGGCGACGTACTGTTGAGCTTTTTATCCAACACTAACTCGCCACCGGCAGGAACCGCTTTGCTCCACAGCAACCGATGATATTTCTTAAGGGTCGGGCTATATGCGTCTGGATCGTATCCGCCCGCATCTGTTCGGAAATCAAATTTGGTATCAATATTCATCTTTAGAGGTCTCTGCCCCAAGAAGTTCCGAGGCGGTCCAGTATTGGTTGAATCAAAGCTCTCTCCGAATCGAGTTTTTCTTTTAATGGGGATCGAATGCCGCCGTCGTGTCAAGGAACAGCTCAGAAAGATGAACCCGGCCGAGTTCAGCGATATCGCAATGGGTTATATTGATTTGGATACGAACGAAGAGTTCATCGTCGAACTGCCCGAGGTCGCTAACGGGGCATTGGTCTTTGAGGGACTGGAGAAAGCAGGTTATGTCTATGGTATTGGCAGATCTGTAAATGATACGGTCGGTGTTTACCGGCTTGAAAACAAACTGATTGACGGATCCGGCGACTTCAGTTTCCGCAATGTGGAAGGTCTGTCAAATGCGCCGAAGAGCGTCAAGGACAGCATTACCGCTGCATTCAATGTCTTTGCAGAGAATTACCAGAAAGTAATCGCCGGAGACTATGAGAACTTTGATTATCCACGATGTCTGACTTGAACTACAAAACAATGAAGGCGAGATTCTTACGAAAGATTGCCCAATCCAAATAGTCGTCTTGAATGCGTATCCAACAGCGCTGCTGTGCACTACAGATTTGTTTATGAGGTCGGTTATGCCGAAGGAAAACGATTGGGATAAGAACCTGCTGAGCGGAGATGAGCTGTTTCTTGACAACGGGAAACCGTTGGGACTGACCGTGCGGGATTTCTGGAGTTTTCAATTCTCCAACATCCTGCATGATCCGGACGAAATAGCTGAGTTTTTAGTGGCAAAAGCGTTGGGCATGAACGAACCGTGTAATAAAGAGTATTGGACTCTGTGCGATATTCAATACCGGGACAAGCGTGTCGAAGTAAAAGAAACATCCTTTTTTCATTCCTTCAACGAGCCGGGAAAAGTATCGAAGAATCGTGTTTTCGGTATTCAGAAAGCGAACAGTATATACGAAGATCAAGAGCATGAAAACCGATACGAACGGCAGAATGATCTGTATGTTTTCTGCCTGTTAAATGGGACTGATCGTGAAGAGGCATGGCCTCTTGAAGTAAGCCACTGGGAGTTCTATGTGGTTCCGACCGCTGTCATCAATCAGGAGTGCGGCGATCAAAAGACGGTTTCACTTTCAAGAGTGAGATCTTTTGCATCTCCTGTAACCTATAGTGAATTGTGCGTAGCAATTGATAAAGCTATCAACGAGATGGGATAATAAAGATAATTCAATAGATAAGATGTGAAGAGGTGTTTATCGGACACCTCTTTTGTTATGTTCATCTTGGAGTCGGGAAATACCAACACTCTGACAATGTGATACAATAGCAGTGACATCATAGGAGGGCGTAGACGTGTGGTTTTTAAACCTAATGGCGGACATCATCGGCTTCTGCATCACCCACTGGGAGCTGCTCCTGGTGCTGGTGATCGTATCGTGCATCATCGAGTTCTTTGTGATGACGAGCGATGATTGAGAAGCAGAGCGATTCCTGTACACGGAGGGATCCATGAAGGCAGCGGCACCGCAGAACAATAAGATCACCATCGAAGAGATTCCGGTCGAGAGACTCGCGGAGTTCTGGGATCTCCACATGAAATACCTGGTGGAGGACGGCATCATCGAGGATGAAGAGGACGTCGAGTACTTCTCCGGGGAGGAGTACCGCGGCATTCTGCAGGCGCACATGATCCGCGAGCAGAACCGGCACCACATGGTCTGGTTTTGGCGGGACGGGGAGCGCATCGGGGCGGCTTCGTACTGCACGTACCAGAGCGAAGACGGGAAGTGCTTCGTGATGGATTTCTGGGTCTTTCCGCCGTATCGGGGTGATGGCACCGGGCACCGCTGTTTTGAGGTACTGGAGGAGTACACGAAGGCGGACGGGGCGGTCTACTATGAGATCAACAGCACGAAGGAGGAATCGGTCCGGTTCTGGAAGTCGCTGGGGTTTGTGGACAACGGCGTAGACGAATACGATATGCCGCTGCTGGTGCGGGGCACCGCTGGCGGAGAGATAGAGCGATTCCTTGAAAAGACAACTGGCAAAACGAAAAGAGGTATGGACATGAAAATCTTAATGCTGGAGAGCAGCGGCAACAAACACGGCAGTTCCAATATGCTCGCAGAAGCGTTCATCCGCGGGGCGAAGGAGGCAGGGCATGAATGCACAGAATACGATGTGCTCCGCGCAGACATCCGTCCGTGCACGGGCTGCGGGGCCTGCGGGATGGCGGGGCCGTGCGTGCTGAAGGACGATTATGAGAAAGAGCTCAAGGACCTGATCCGCGGGGCGGATATGCTCGTGTTCGTGATGCCGGTCTACTACTACAGTTTCCCGGCGCAGCTCAAGAATGTGGTCGACCGCTTTTACAGTTTCACGATGGAGCTGTCGGCGATGCATAAGAAGACGGCACTGCTCGCGGTGGCATGGGACGGCGATGATTCGGACGTCTTCGACGTTCCGGAGGCGTACTACGTGAAGCTCTGCGATTACATGCACTTCAAGGATTGCGGCATGGTGCTCGGCGGCGGCTGCGGCACCCCGGAGATGACGAAGCGCAGTGGGTATGTGGAGAAAGCGTACGAGCTCGGCAGGGCGCTCTGATCCGGGCGGGGCATGCAGATAAAAAGCTGGCACAGCGATTCCAGTAAAGGAGGAAACAAATGATCATCACAACAACACCGGCCATCGAAGGCAGACAGATCAGAGAGTACAAGGGCATCGTCTTCGGCGAGGTCATCACCGGTATCAACATGTTCAAGGACATCGGCGCGAGCCTGCGCAATCTGGTCGGCGGCCGGTCGCAGGGCTACGAAGAGGAACTCACCCAGGCGAGGGTGGAAGCGCTGGCGGAGATGCAGCAGAGAGCGGCCCAGATGGGCGCCAATGCGGTCGTCGGTGTAGATATCGACTACGAGGTGCTCGGTTCGGATAACGGGATGCTGATGGTTTCGGCGAGCGGGACGGCAGTGATTGCGGAGTAGTGGTCGCTGCAGCGCTGTAGATGAAAAACAAAAAAATACAACAATGTTAAATTATGGATATTGAAACATGCCTGGGTGGATAGTATAATACGCCCGGGTGCTGCCGTAGAATGGTAGGCGGTTAGCCCTCATACGAGGGTGCAGAGCCCTCTGGAAGGGGGTGATGCGTATGAGTGTATATGAAGCATTTGATCTCATCATTGCCTTTGGCATGCTGTTGATCGTGTTACTCACATACATAAAGAAGTAGCCGCCCAAGTACCAGTTGAGCGGCTACTTATGTAGTTAACAACCGGGCTGACCGTCTATCGGCGGCGCCTTTTCTAAAGCGAATATAGCATATTCGTGACACTATGTAAAGCAAGTTGCAGCGACTGGAAGAAGGATTGTTGGAATAAAAATGGATCTGACACTATACGATCAGAAATACGTCCAGCTCAAGGACATATACGGGGACACATTCATCGGTATGGCTGTGCATCACAGCCCGGATTATTGCTATCATGAGTTCGCAGTCGACGAGGAAGCGCTCCAGATCGAGGACTGCATCATCTATGCGTCGCAGGTCGAATCCGTCGAGGTGGTCACGCCGCACGGCACGGCAGAGCTCTGGACGGAGCAACTGATTCTGCGCCGATACAGGCTGGAAGATGCGGAGGATTTGTATAAGTATCTGGGGACCGCCCCGGAGATGTCCAAGTACTCCGGGTGGAATCCGTACGCGACTTTGGAGATGGCGCGCGAGACGGTGCAGCGGTTCATCGACGGCTACGGCAACGATTTCGGCCGCGCGAGCCACACCTACAGCTGGGTGCTCGATGTGGATGACGTGATCGTTGGGACGGTCGGCGCGTATGGCTACACGGAGGATCCGAAAGAGGACGGCGTGGAGAGCTATATCGAGGTCGGCCTGAGCATCGTGCAGGGCTGGTGGGGCCGCGGTTTTGCGACCGAGGCGCTCACGTGCGTGCTCCATCACCTGACGGAAAACGAAGGCATTGACCGCGTCATCGCCTGGTGCGCGTCCAAGAACATCGGCTCAAAGAAGGCGATGGAAAAGGCCGGCATGCGATGTATTGCCGAAGAGCCCGGTGGACTTGTCGTGGGAGACAAGCAATACGATAAACTCACTTACGAATACCGCCGGCTGTAGGGGGAGAAGACCGACCCTCGGATTTGCATGATGAATGCGGGCCTTCGGATCAGCATGTTGAATGCGAGCTCTTCCATTTGCAGGTTGAATTGGGGACTTTGCGATTCCATGAGATGCTTCTGCGCATTATTTAAAGAAAGGAGAACTTTTTTCAACGTTTTTGGACCCTGCGAGACAAGGTTTTGGCGGAATCTGCTTTTGCGGTCGCACAGTCGTTGAAAATAGTTCTCTCTCTTAACGATATTTGAGGAAAGGGACATAAATCCTCGAAAATTTACAAAATATGGATATTGAGAGAGGCGCACCTGGGTAGTATAATCCGCTCAGGTGCTGCCATAGAAGGTTGGCGGTTAGCCCTCTCCGGAGGGACTGTGAAGAGCCGGGTACAGTCTCGGCAAAAGAAAATAACCGCCCAAGTGCCATTTGAGCGGTTATTAACTATTTAATAACTAATCAATACGGGCTGACCGTCTGTCGGCGGCGCCTTTTCTAAGGAAAATATAGCACACGCAGGCAGGCGTGTAAAGCAGGAAGAAAGGACCAAGATGTTAGGGATCCTCACTGAAAAACCATCCGCAGCCCGCAATTTTGCGAAGGCGCTCGGCGGCATGAGCGGCGTCTTTGAAGGCGAAGAATACCGCATTGTGACTGCGCGCGGCCATCTTTACGAGTTCGCGGATCCGGACAAGCAGGTCGCGGCTGAGCTGGTCAGCAAGTACCGCAACTGGTACCTCAAGGACCTGCCATGGAACGAGGCTGACATTGCCTGGAAGCGCGTCAAGGCGAAAGGGGCGGATCCTGTTCTCAAAGAGATCAAGGCCGGTCTGAAAGGTTGCGAGGAAGTCGTCATCGCCACCGACGACGATCCCACCGGCGAAGGCGAACTCCTTGCGTGGGAGATCCTCGAAGGCCTCAAGATTAAGGCGCGCTGGTCGAGGATGTACTTCGTGGACGAGTCCGTGAAGAGCATCCAAAAGGCGTTCCGCGAAAGAAAGCCAATTGCGTCGATGGCAGCGGATACGGATTATCAGAAGGCGTACTACCGCACGCGGTGGGACTATCTTTCGATGCAGTTTACACGCATCGCGGCTGCGAATGCGCCGGGCAGAGCGATTCTCCGGCAGGGAAGACTCAAGAGCGCCATGATTGTCATCGTTGGCGACCAACTCAAGCTCGTCAACGCGTACCAGAAGATCCCGTTCTATCAGAATCGCTTCCGCGACGAGAACGGTGTGATTTACACGGATAAAAAAGAACCGCAGTACCCGCGGCCGGAGGATGTGCCGCAGGTGTACGAACCGTCGCCGGTCGTCCTCGAGAGCCGGCAGCGCAAACATAGCATCCCGCCGCGGCTGCTCGACATGGCAGGGCTGGCGTCGGAGCTGGCAGGCCGCGGCATCCGCGCGAAGCAGGTGCAGTCCACGTACCAGAAGATGTACGAGGATCAGGTGGTCAGCTACCCGCGTACAGCGGACAAGAATATCACGTTCGAGCAGTTCTATGAGCTCGCGCCGCTCGTGGACCGGATCGCGCATCTGGTCGGGGTGGATACGGCGCTCCTGACGCATAGAGAACCGCGCCTGAGCCACGTGAAGAACCAGGGCTCGCACGGTGCGAACCGGCCCGGAACGAACGTGCCCGCTTCTCTGGAATCGCTCGAGAAGTACGGCCCCGGCGCGAAGCAGATCTATACCATCCTCGCGAAGAACTACCTCGCGATGCTGGCGCCGGATTACGAATACGACCTGGAAAAAGGGTATCTCGAGAAGTATCCCACGTTCAAAGGCGAGGCGAAGGTGCCGCGCGTGATGGGGTGGAAAGCGGTGTTCAAGAGCGGAGACGACGAGGAAGACGGCACGCCTGATGGGAAGACCGGTGCGAAAGCAGGTGCGAATACCGATGACGGCGAAGGGCCGGCTGTCAACGCAAAAGGCCTCGGCACCATCGCGGAGCCGTTCGTCTACGAGGGATTCCCGCCCAAACCGATCGACCCGACCATGAAATGGCTCATGAAGCAGCTCGAGAAGCGCGACGTGGGCACGGGTGCGACCCGCACCAGCATCTATGCGGATGTGACCAACCAGCGGGCGAAATATCCGCTCATGCTTGAAAAGCGCGGTAAGCTTTCCCTGACGCAGTACGGGGAGCAGAGTTACGCGCTCCTGCCGGGTACAAACATCGGCGACCTCACGATCACAGAGCAGCTCATGGCGGACATGCGCGGCATCGAGCAGGGCAGCACCGACCCGGAGCAGCGGCTTGCAGGGGTCAAGGACATGGTCGTCCATGACATCGCTGTCATGCGGCAGAACGCGGACAATCTGCGCATCCACTTTACGCGCGACGGGCAGGATCTGTCGTTCAAGCGGATGTGGGGCGAGCACTATTTCACGGACGAAGAAGTGGCGAAGCTGCTGGCAGGCGAGCCAGTGTCCTTCAAGACGAGCAAGGGCGAGGCGTCCGGCATACTGGCGGAGCAGGAGTATAAAGGAAAGACGTACTGGGGCTTCAAGCCGGATGAGAAGACGCTGAGCGGCGACAAGGGGGCCAGACGCGGCGCAGGCAGGTCAGGCGCGGCCGGTGCAGATGGCGCGGACGACAGCGGGAGCGATTCCGCGGCACCGGACCGCATTACCGGCATGTATCGCGGCAAAGAAGTTTCCTTCAAATCCTCCTGGGGCGGGCATACCTTCACGGAAGAAGAGATCGAGAAGCTCTGGGCCGAAGAGACGATTTCTTTCGACTTTACAACGAAGACAGGCAGAAAGAAAACTGCGGCAGGTAAACTTGGGTACGGGTCTTTCAAAGGCAGGAAGTACTTTGGATTCCAGCTTGATGACAAGCAAAAGTAAGAATAGCACGTTGTGCATTCCGGCAGCAGGGGAGCGATTCCCTGCTGTTTTCATATTAGAAGGTTGTTATTCCATGGAAAGGTATGGTAAAATATGGAAAATACAATAAACAAACTTGACACACGTATTTTATACGTATAACATGAAAGAGAACAAGAATGAGGACGAAAGAACTGGTAAAGTTGTTGAAAGCAACAAGAAAGTGCTATATTATCCGGCACGGTGCCAGTCATGATATCTGGTACAGCGAGATTACCGGGCTGCAGTTCGTAGTCCCGCGTCACGGGAGCAAAGAGATCGCGACCGGCACCGTAGAGAAGATCAAGAAGAGCGCCGGTATCTGAGGAGGCTATTATGAAATACATATACCCGGCAGTTTTCGAGCCGGAAGAGAAAGGGTATGCCGTGTCATTTCCGGATTTGCCGGGGTGTTATACTACAGGTGATGACCTCAATGACGCAATGTATATGGCCAATGATGCTTTATGCCTGTGGCTGTATGACCGGGAGGTGGAAAAGGCACAGATCCCGGAACCGTCAAACGTCAATGAGATCAAACACAGCGATACGAGTTTTGTCACGCTCATTCCCTGTGATACCGATTTTTACCGCCGCTATTACAGCGGCAAATCGATCAAAAAGACATTGTCCATTCCGGAATGGCTGAACTATGAGGCAACTGCGAACGGCATTAACTTCTCTCAGGTATTGCAGGACGCACTGAAGTCTGTATTGGGAATCAAGGCATAGTGTGCCGTCAGAGGATTGGAAGAAGAACATGAACACGAACAAATACGGGTATACGGACCGCCCGGAGGCGGCCGATCAGCTGGGCGTCGGCAGTTACTATGAGGCGCTGGCGGATTACATCGAGAACTGCGAGGCGCCGACCACGATCTCCATCCAGGGGGACTGGGGGACCGGCAAGACGACGGCGATCCGGTACATCGAGAAGGTACTGGAGAATCGCAAACGCATCGCGACGGTGTGCCTCAATGTCTGGCCGTACTCGTCCTTTGAGCACGGCGGGAACGTGTCTGCGGCGCTGCTGCAGGATTTCTGCAGTCTGCTCTCGGAGGTCGGCATCAAGGACGACAAACTGAAAAAAGCACGGGAGATGACGGAGCGATTCTTCAGGATGGCCGCGTACCTCGGCATGAGTTTTGCGACCAACTCGGACGCAAGTCCCTTGCTCGGCAAAAGCGGGCAGGCAGCGGGCACGATCGGGTCCATCAACGAGATGAAGCACTTCAAGGATGAGATCGTCAAGGCGATCGAGTCGGCGGAGGATTTCGACCGGCTGGTGGTCTTCGTGGATGACCTCGACCGGCTCAACCCGCGGGTGGCGCTCGAGATCCTCGAGGGGCTCAAGAACTTCATCGACTGCGAAAAGTGCGTGTTCGTGCTGGCGATCGATTTCGACATCGTGTCGCAGGGCGTGCGCATGAAGTACGGCGATGCATTCCAGGCGGACAAGGGCCGCAAGTTCTTCGACAAGATCATCCAGCTGCAGTTCCATCTGCCGGTCAACGCGTATGACATCCGCAACTATCTGCAGGAAGAGTTCCTGACAACAAGAGATGATGTGGATCGCTACGCGCGTATCATCGAAACGCTTCTTGGCAGCAATCCGCGTAACATCAAGCGCGCGTTCAATCTGCTCAAGCTGCACGAACTGATTCTGGCCGGGACAGGGACGAAGCCCGCGGGCGAGGAT
>JAWRJC010000038.1:0-17179 GCA_040307715.1 Clostridiales bacterium
GTGGATACGAGCGGGGAGTCGCTCAGCGATGCGGCTGTGCTGCAGTCCGTCACATACGGGCTGCGCAAATGGGGCCGCCGGTATCCGCATGCCGGCTACGGCGGGCGGTTTTCTGCCTGGCTGACGATGCCGCATCCAAAGCCGTACCACAGCTTCGGCAACGGGTCAGCGATGCGTGTGTCGCCGGCAGGATGGCTCTTCGACGATATGTTCACGACGCGCCGGATCGCGCGGCTCACTGCGGCGGTGACGCACGACCATCAGGAGGGCATCAAAGGTGCGGAAGCCGTAGCGGCGGCGATCTTCCTGGCCAGGGAAGAGGCGGATAAGCAGACGTTTGATAAACAAGTGATCAAAGCATACATCGAGAAGGAGTTCGGCTACGATCTTGGGCGGACACTCGATGAGATCCGGCAGGATTACGCGTTCGATGTGTCCTGCCAGGGGTCGGTGCCGGAAGCGGTCATCGCGTTCCTGGAGTCGGAGGACTACGAGAGTGCCGTCCGCAATGCGGTATCCCTGGGCGGCGACGCCGATACGCAGGGTGCTATCGCAGGGTCGATCGCGGAAGCGTTCTACGGGGTTCCGACTGCCTTTATCGATCAGGTGCGGGATGGCATCGCGGAGGATGGCGGCGAACGCAGGCCGATGATCGGCAACGATATCATGCAGGTGATCGATACGTTCTACTACGCGCTCTGCGGGATCCAGGAAGGGTATTCGACGGTGAAAAAGTGGGATGCCGAGACGGAGGGTTTTGTACCCGGCAACTGATACACAGCATTTGAAACAGGCGATCTTTTCTATCGCCTGTTTTTTTGTGTCAGAAGCGCTGCGGAGGGAGAAAAAATACCCGACAGTTGTTTGATATTTGTTGGTTTTTGTATATTGAAACGCTTTTTTGCGATATAAGGCTGAATCATGCACAGATTTGCATGAACATACGCTTGCGTGGATATAGTTTCATTCCATATATTGCAAACCGAATAAAGGGGTCTATAATATATGTATAACGTACTACTTTCCATTATTTATTCTTATGCGGGCAATCTGTCTGAATACTCCGTTTATAAATAATTATTCAGGAACAGGCGGATTGCTAACAGGAATAGGAGGTTGTTATGAGCACTCTTAATACTCCTTCTGTCGAGCGCGTCAAGAATTCAAGTAAAGGCTTGAAACGCAGCATGACCACAAGGGCAGCTGTCATGACGGGCGTCGGCGGCACGATCGGTACCGGTCTGTTCCTGAGCTCCGGTGACGTTATCGCCACCGCAGGCCCCGGAGGCGCGATCGTGATGTACATCATCGGCGGATTTATGGTCTGGCTGATGACCACCTGTCTGGGCGAAATGTGCGCGGCGATGCCGGTATCCGGCCACTTGCAGGCATTCGGTACAGAATTCCTCAATCCGTCCCTTGGCTTCACACTCGGCTGGGTCAACTGGGTCGGCGCGGCGGCGACCATATCGGCGCAGGTCGTTGCATCCGCGATCTTTATGAAAGACATATTACCAAACACATCCACAGCTCTGTGGGTCGTCGTATTCGCGGCATTGATGTTCGGTCTGAACGTCCTCGATGTTAAACTGTTCGGCAACGTATCCTTCTGGGTCTCCTCGCTGAAACTGCTCCTGATCGTCGGCTTCATCATCGTCGGTGTCGCCATGATGGGCGGTGTTGTCGGCAGTGATGCGATCGGGTTCTCCAACTTCACCGGTCCGGACGGCGCATTCCCCGGCGGCATCGCAGCCATGGGCGCGGTCGTCCTGACAGCGTTCTATGCTTACGCCGGCACTGAGGTCATCGGTTCCACCGCAGGCGAACTGGAAGATGAAAAGAAGATGGGCAAGACCATCAACCTGACCCTGATCATCCTGATCGCCGCGGTCGTCCTCGCGATCGCAGTCGTCGCGGCAGTTCTTCCGTACAGCCAGGCGGACACCCTCGGCAGCCCGTTCGTTTATGCATTCCGTAACGCCGGCATGCACGGCGCGGCTCTGCTGGTCAACATCATCGTGCTGTCCTCCGCGCTGACCTCCGGTAACTACTGGACCTACGCCTGCGCGAGATACCTCTGGTCGCTCGGCAAATTCGGCCAGGCGCCGAAGTTCTTCGCCAAGACCGCCAAGAACGGCGTTCCGCTCCGTGCACTGATCGTCTCCATGCTGTTCGGTCTGATCGGCATCCTGGCTGAGTTCTTCGCAGCGGATACCGTTTACCTGCTGATCGTCTACTTCATCGGCGGCGGCAACATCTTCATGTACACCTGCGTCTGCATCGAGCAGTACAACTTCCGTAAACGCTACATCGCTGAAGGCGGCAAGGTCGAAGATCTGCCCTACAAGGTCGCATCCTATCCGCTGGTTCCGATCCTCGGCGTCATCGCCTTCCTGCTGATGCTTGTGGCATCGATCCTGGATCCGGGCGAAAGAACAGGTATCATCATCTCGTTCGTGATCTACTTCGTCATCTTCGTCATCAGCCACATCTATGTCAAGAAGCATGGCGGCAAGTTCGAACAGGTCGACGCAGAACTGTAGATGGTGGTGCAAAAGAACCTGCGAAGCAGCGGTATGACATCCTGCCAAGCGGGGCAGCCATCCTAGTTTAAAATGGTAAACAGAACGGCAGGGCGCCTTGCCTTGCCGTTCTTGCTAAAAGAGGAATCGCCGGGCGACTTCATGAATGTGGAATCGCCGGCAAGAGCGATTCCCGGAAAGAAGAGGGCAACGAATGATCGATAAGAAAAGAATGTACGACAACATGCTGCGCATGATCGCAGTTCCCAGCATTTCGGGCACCGACGACGAGAAATACGCAGCGGACAAGATCGAAGAACTGCTCTACGAAATTCCGTATTTCGCGGAACACAAAGAAAACGTCAAACAGGTCCCGCTCAAGGACGACCCGTTCGGCCGCAGCCTCATCACGGCGTATCTGGAATGTGCGCCCAAGAGCAAGAAGTGCATCATCCTGACAGGCCACTACGATGTGGTCGACGTCGATGAGTTCGGCGAATACCAGAAAGAAGCGTTCGATCCGGAGACCATCACCAAGCTGATGGACAAGTTCCCGATGGACGAAGATGCGCAGAAAGACTGGGAGAGCGGTGACTGGCTGTTCGGCCGCGGCACGGCGGACATGAAGATCGGCCACGCGCTCTGCCTCGAGCTGCTGCGGCACTTCTCCGAAGAGGGTGGTATCAACGGCAACCTGCTGTATGTCGGCGTCTGCGGCGAGGAGACCAACTCCGAGGGCATGCTGGCGGCGATTCCGTTCTTCAACGAATTTGCGGCGGAGAAGGGCGTCGAGTACGAAGCGCTGCTTCTGACCGAGTGCTTTGAAGTCGAAGACATGGCGCACGATACGAAGAAGTACGTCCACATCGGCGGGCACGGCAAGGTCATGCCGCTGTTCTTCTCGGTTGGCGAAGTCTGCCACGGCGAGCTCCCGTTCCTGGGTCTCGACCCGAACATGCTCAACGCCAAGATCTACCTCAAGATGCAGCTCAATCCGGCCTTCAGCCAGGAGTTCCTCGGCGACGTCACCATGCCGCCGGTCGCGCTGAAGAGCCAGGATCTGAAGACGGCGTACTCGATCTCCACACCTCTGTACGCGGCGTCGTATTACAACATCACGACCGTCAAACTCGATCCGGAGGAGACGATCGCGCAGCTGAAGGAAGTGGCGCAGGAGAGCTTCGCGGAATCGCTCGCGCTCATCAAACAGCGTGCGGATGAATTCACCGGGAAGTTTGGCAACCGCCCGCAGATGCACGAATACAGCCCTTGCGTGAAGATGTTCAGCGAGATCTACGACGAAGCCAAAGCGAAGTTCGACGGCGACTTTGATACGTACGTCAAAGATCTGATTAAGGGCTGGCAGCAGGAGAAGTATGAGATGCAGCAGATCGCGATCATGGCGGTCCGCAAGATCTACGAGATGTCCGGCCTCAACCAGCCGATGATCATCATCTCCTTTGTCCCGCCGTACTATCCGGACTGCTATCCGAAGTACGACGACCCGAAGGTCAAGAAACTCATGGGCGAGCTCGAGAAGGTCTTTGAGACAGCGAAGAACGAGTACGGTGAGACCATGGCGATCAAGGACTTCTACGGTCTGTCCGACATGAGTTACACCGACCTCGACGAGACCATGGACTTCGACGGACTGTTCAAGAACGTCGTCGGCAACGGCGCGATGTACACGCTGCCGGTCGAAGATATGAAGAAGTTCCACGTCCCGTCCTCCATCGTGCTGGGCGGCTACGGCAAGGACTTCCACAAGACCACAGAACGCCTGCACATGAAGTACAACTTCGACGTGCTGCCGTATCTGTACATCCAGCTTATTAAAGGACTGCTGGACTGATATTGACTTAGCAGGTCAGCGTGCGCACGCGACGGCCCCCGGAGCGCAACGTTGCGAGCGTGCGAGCACAGTGAGCGGAGGGGGCTCGCGTGGAAGCACGCTGACAGGAAGAGGGAATACTCATGAATGTGATTTCCAAAGAATACGTAGAACACGAACTGGCGCAATACAAGTTTCCGGGCATGGGCATCGGCGTCATCAAGGATGGCGAGGTCCTGCTCGCGGACGGGTTCGGTTACTCGGATCTTGAAAAGAAAACACTGATCGACAAGGACACCCAGTGGGGCATCGCGTCGTGCTCCAAGGCGTTTACCGCCACGCTGATGTGCATGCTGGCGGAGGACGGGTACTTCGGCCTTGAACAGCCGATCAAAGAGTATCTGCCCGATTTCCAGCTGTACGACGAGGTCGCGACGAAACTCTGCACGGTGAAGGATATCCTGTGCCACAGGACCGGGATCGGCGGCTACGATGCGCTGTGGGTCGACGAGTGCGACCGGGCGGATATCTGGAAGCGATTGCGGTTCCTGAAGCCCAACGAACCGTTCCGCGCAGCCATCCAGTACAGCAATCTGATGTACACCATGGCCGGCCACATCGCGGAGAAGGTGACGGGCAAGTCCTATCCGGACCTCATCAAAGAGCGCATTTTCGAACCGCTCGGTATGACGAAGAGCAACTGCTCCATCGACGACATGCTCAAGGATCCCAACCACGCCAGCCCGTACTGGCAGAGTGACGACGGCCCGGTGGCCATCGACAACTGGAATGTGGATCTTGGCGCACCGTGCGGTGGCATCAACTCCACGCTCAGCGACATGCTCAAGTGGCTGCAGTTCAACATCGACGACGGGGTGGCGCCGGACGGCACCAGGCTCATCTCGCATGAGTCCATGACGCTCCTGCACACGCTGCACGTGCGGTATGAACTGTGGCAGTGGGATTTCCCGGAAGTGCCGCCGGTCGGGGGCTACGCGCTCGGCTGGTACAACGATGTCTACCGCGGACATTTCATGTACTGGCACATCGGCGAGATCGAGGGCTACGGCACGATGCAGTTCGTGCTGCCAAGAGAGCGCCTCGGCATCGTTCTGTTCAACAACATCCAGAAACCAGACGTGCTGATCGAGATGTCCTGCGCGTATGAGATCATCGACAATGTGCTGGGACTTCCGAAGGAAGACTGGTCCGCGCGCATCTTTGCGGAGCGCAACAACTACGGCCACATGCTGGAGGACTGGCGCTGCGATCTCATGGGAGAATCGCCCCGCGTGGAAGGCACGCATCCGTCGCACGATCCGGATGCGTACTGCGGGAAGTACTTCGAGCCCGGGCACGGGTATATCGAGATCTTCAAGGCGGACGGCGAAGTCGGCGCAGTGGATGCGAGCGGCAAAGCGGCTGCGGACAGCGATTCCGCGGCAGGCGGCGATACCGCGGCAAGCGGCGGGCTCGCCATGAAATACCGCGGCGTCATCCAGGAGATGGAGCACTATCACTACGATGTCTTCCAAGTCAACCACGTTAAGCAGGATACGCTGCTCTACACCTGCCCGCTTGAGTTCTTTACCTCGGCGGACGACGGCAGCATTGACAGATGCGCGTTCCGTCTGTATAGTCAGGTAGACCCGATTCTGTTCAGGCGGGTCGATTGAGAGAGCCGCAGTTGTAGCTTTGCCAGCATTGCGGCAGTGTTATACCGGAATCGCGAAAAGCGATGATGACGGAACAATAGTCAGAGCTGCAGTGCGTCGGAGTTATTCCAGAATCGCGAAAAGCGATGATGACGGAATAAAAGTCAGATTTGCAGCGCGACGGAGTTATTCCAGAATCGCGAAAAGCAATGATGACGGAACAAAAGTCAGAGCTGCAGTGCGTCGGAGTTATTCCAGAATCGCGAAAAGCGATGATGACGGAATAATAGTCAGAGCTGCAGCGCGTCGGAGTTATTCCAGAATCGCAAAAAACGGCGAAAGCGGTATAACAATCAAAGTGATGGTGGCAGCAGAAGCGACGACGTAAAAAGGAAAGCGAATGAAAACAGTACTGACAAACGGCAAGATTTATATTGAAAGGGGCGCCTTCTGCGAGGCGCTCCTTATTGAAGACGGCATCATCCGCATGACGGGCACAAATGAAGAGGTGCTTGCGGCGGCAGAGGGCGATTTTGCGGGTGCGGGGAGTGATTCCGCGGCGAACGAAGCGCCGGCGGTCATCGACTGCGCAGGACAGACGGTCGTCCCGGGCTTTAACGACACGCACATGCACCTGCTGCAGTTCAGCGAATTCATCGCGGGCGTGAGGACCGAGGATGCGACGTCCATCAACATGCTCGTGGAGCGGTGCAAAGACTTCATGGCGGAGCACCCGGACCGCGTCGCCCACGGTATGCACGCGATGGGGTGGAACCAGGATCTGTTTACGGACGAAAAACGCATGCCAAACCGGCATGACCTCGACCGCATTTCCCTGGAGATCCCGATCGTGCTGGAGCGCGTCTGCGGGCATATCGCCAGCGCCAATACAAAGGCGATCGACCTGTTCCTCGCACAGAACGGCGGCACGGTGCCGGTCATCGAAGACGGTGAGATCGAACTGGACGATGCAGGGTATCCGACAGGCATTTTCAAGGAACTCGCGGTCAATGTCATCGCCGACACGATCCCCAAGTACACACCGGAAGAATGGCATGACCTCGTACTCGAGGGCATGCAGTACGCGGCGCGGCACGGCTACACCAGCCTGCAGTCCAACGACATCGGGTTTTCGGGACTCCGTGAAGAGGACGTGTTCCGCATTCTGAAAGACGTGCGGGACAGCGGCAGGATGGCGGTCCGCTACCGGCATCAGAGCGCGTACTTCACGCTGGAGTCGTTCGAGGAATCGCTCAAAAACGGCGAATACGCCGCGGCGGATGAGGAATACGACGCGGACGGCAGTGCAGCCCCCGGCAGGGATGGTACGCCGGCCGGACCGATGCTCACACTGGGGCCGCTCAAACTGTTCGCAGACGGCAGCCTCGGCGCCAGAACGGCGCTTCTCGGGCAGGATTACGCGGACGAACCGGGCAACCACGGCCTCGTCTGGACCCCGCTGGAAGATCTTCACGCATACGCAAAGCTGGCCAACCGGTACGGCGTGCAGGTCATCACACACGCGATCGGCGACCAGGCTGTACGCAACATCCTGGACGTGTATGAAGCGGCGGACCCGACGGGGACCAACCCGAACCGCAACGTCATCAACCACTGTCAGATCACGGACCGGGAATGCCTTGACCGGATCCGCGACGGGCACATCCTGACAGCTGTGCAGCCGATCTTCCTGGAGTACGACATCCATATGGCGGAAGACCGTGTCGGGCCGGAACTGGCATCGACCTCCTACGCATTCGGAACGCTGGTCCGGGAAGGTGTGCACCAGTCCTTCGGGACGGATGCACCGGTCGAAGACCTCGCACCACTGCCCAACATCTACACAGCGGTCACGCGCAAGGATCTCAACTGCGAACCGGCAGAAGGCTGGTATCCGGACGAGTGCATGGATATCTACGATGCGGTGGACTGCGCGACCATCGAAGGCGCGTACATGGAGTTCGCCGAGGATGTGAAGGGACGCCTTATGCCCGGCTATCTGGCGGATCTGGTGATCCTGGATAAAGACATTTTCACCTGTCCGGCGGACGAGATCAAAGATGCGGCGCCGGTGCTGACCATGGTCGGCGGCAAGGTCGTGTATCAGCGGTAAAGCGCCGGCAGGAATGGCTGATGAGCGATTCAGTAAAATGAAAAATAAGCCGCACCGGGTGATGCACCGGTGCGGTTTCTTGATATAATGTAAATGTCAGATAATGTGCATAACGGCATCGGCCGGGGAGGATATGATATGGAAGCATTTTGGGACAAAGTCATAGAGATCTGTACGCAGGCAGGCGGCAAGATCATCCTTGCGATCCTGATCTTCATCGTTGGTAAGATCATCATCAAGAAACTGCTCAAACTCATCACGAAAGTGAAGGGCTACGCCAAAATGGATGCTACGGTCCAGTCGTTCTTCCTTAATTTCGCGAAGATCGCGCTGTATGTCGTGCTGGTCGTTTCGATCATTTCCGTACTCGGTGTACCGATGGCTTCGGTCATCACCGTGCTCGCCAGCTGCGGCGTGGCGGTCGGCCTGGCGCTGCAAGGCGCGCTTGCGAATATCGCGGGCGGCATCATGCTGCTGATCTTCCGGCCGTTCAACGTCGGCGATTACATCGCGGCGGCCGGCGAAGAGGGCACCGTCAAGAATATTTCGCTGTTCTATACGGTCATCAATACCGTCGATAACAAAGAGATCACCATCCCGAACGGCGCCCTGATGAACGCGAACGTCAGCAACTTCTCCTCCGAGGACAAGCGCAGAGTCGACCTGTCCTTCAACATCGGCGGCGGTGAGGACATCAACAAGGTCCAGGAGACTATCCTCGGTGTCATCGAAGGCTGCGAGAAGGCACTCGGCGATCCGGCTCCTTTCGTGGCACCGGTCGGTCCTGTCCCGGGCGGGCTGGAATACACCGTCCGTGTATGGTGCAATTCGGGGGATTACTGGGATGTGCATTTTGACCTGATGAAACGCATCCCGACAGCGATCGGCGAAGCAGGCTTCAGCGGCCCGGCTCCGGCGACGAAAGTGGTCATGGATAAATAGTGAAGGAGAGTGATCCCATGAACGAAATCATCGAATCGATGATCGAACGGAGAAGTGTGCGTAAATTCAAGTCCGACAAAGTGCCGCGTGAATTGATCGAACAGATCGTTGAGGCCGGCCTCTACGCGCCGAGCGGTATGGGCGGCCAGCCGACCATCATACTGGTCATCACCAATCAGGAGATGAAGCGCCGGCTCGCGGAAGCCAACCGCAAGATCGGCGGTTGGGGCGAGGACTATGATCCGTTCTACGGCGGGCGTGTCGTACTCGTCGTGCTGGCGGACAAGTCGCATCCGACCTGGCAGTATGACGGTCCGCTGGTCATGGAGAACATGATGCTGGCGGCGAACGCGCTGGGCCTCGGCAGCATCTGGATCCACCGCGCGAAGGAAGAGTTCGAGCAGGACGAATGGAAAGCGCTGCTCGCGGATCTCGGCGCGGAAGGGGACTACGAAGGCATCGGGCACTGCGTCATCGGGTACGATGCGTATCCGGACGGGGAATACCCCGAAGCGGCGCCGCGCAAAGCAGGCCGCGTGTTCTGGGTGGAATAGCCGGCAGCGCCGGTACGGTGCAGCAGGTACGCGCAGAATAATAAACAAGATAAAAATGACGGGAGAGGCGGATGCCTCTCCCGTCATTGTGTGTTCAGGAGTTGTGTGTCAGTCTACGGAGGACGCACACAACGGAAGGCCGGTGTGGGTGGGACTACTCGGCTGCGGATTCATAGGCTGCAGCCAGCTTGTCCAGCAGAGCGAGCAGCTGCTCTTTCTCTTCGTCCGTCAGGGCGGCAAAGAGGGCGGCAAACCGTTCTTTGCGCTCGTCCTCGAGTTCGTACGCGCGGGCTCTGCCTTTTTCGGTGAGGTAGATCCTCGTCGCACGGCCGTCATCCGGATCGGGGCGGCGGTCGATGTAGCCGGTCTGTTCCAGTTTGTCGATGAACTCGGAGGTCGAGGACGGGCCGATATGCATCTGCTCGGAGATGGCTTTCTGACGGAGTCCGTCTTCATGTTCGAGAAGGATGCCGAGGATGCGCTCCCTGGAGAGCATGCGCATCGTTCTCATGCGGGCGCGGTGGCCGAGGCCGTGCGGACCGTGTCCGGGAGCGCCGCAGGGACCATGCCCGTGAGGGCCGTGTCCGGGACCGCCGCAGGGGCCGTGTCCGTGGGGGCCTCTACCGTCCGGAGCGCCTTCCGGGCGGAGCATCATTCTCATCTGTCTGGGTGCCTTCATGAGGCGTTCAAATAATCTTTCATCGATCGTTTTATTCATATTCAACTTCCTTTCTTTCATTTCTTCCAATTCATTCTCTGTGATTCGTCCCATACATTCGTTCTTTCGTTTTGCCGGCCTTCGGAGCAGGCCGGCGGTTTTTATATCAGATCATTCCATGAGTTGAGATAGTTAGGGGTTTTGTTGTTCCGTTTGTACATTTTGAAATAGTTGTTGCTGCATTATGCGATTCCGCATAATTAGTTCGGTACCGTAATTAAATTATAGCAAGGCGATTCTGCGTGTCAATAGTTCGGTACCAAAATATTTTGCAAATTTCTCGAACATGCAAAGACGGGGACGGGAGAGGGTGGTATAATCAGGGTAAGCAGGCGGCAGGCAGGCCGCGCATGCAAGAGGAGGAAAACCGATGAAAGTAGATAAAGATACAAAACTGACAGATATTCTGAAGGAATATCCGTGGCTGAAAGACGAACTCCCCAAGATCGACAGCCGCCTGAAGGTGATCAAAAACCCGATGGCGAAGGTCATGCTGGGCAAGATGACCGTCGCGGACGCGAGTGAAAAGAGCGGTTTTTCCGTGGAGGAACTGCTTACAAAACTTGACGAGCTTGTCAAAGCGCACAAACCGAAGAGTTCCTGGTAGACGGAACGGAGCGATCTGGCCGCTGCAAGCAGAGCGATCTGACCGCTGCATCGTTTTGGTGCGGCGGTTTTTCTATGGATGCGGATGTGGTATCATGAAACTGCGATAACGAAATGACAGATCGAAGCCACCATCATGAGCGATTCTCATAACGGGAGGAACCGGGATGAATCTTCTGATCCATGATCTTTCTGCCGCTGAATGGGCGCGCGTCGCGGACAACTATCAGGACTGGACGGTCGTAATGGATACCGGCAGCATCAGGCCGTGCCGGGGGTGTTTTCATTGCTGGTCGAGCGGCACCGGCGTGTGCGCGATCAAAGACGGCTATGAAAAGATGGGGCAGCTGATCCACGAAGTGGACGAAGTGGTCGTGATGAGCCGCTATACCTACGGCGGGTTCAGCAGCTTTGTGAAGAATGTCTTCGACCGCAGCCTGGGCTATGTGCTGCCGGAATTTGAAACGGCGTTCGGCGAGATGCATCACCAGAAGCGGTACGCGGAGAACAAGCCGGTCACGTTCGTATTCCGCGGAACTGGGCTGACCGAAGAAGATAAAGAGAAAGCAAGACGTTACGTTGCGGCGGTCTGCAGGAATCTGCGGGGCGTGGTGAAGGACGTCTTTTTTGAGGCGGAACGGGAGCAGGAAGCGCCTGCAGCGTCTGAGCGCGGGGCGGAACCGCCCGGAACCGAAAGAGCCGCACAGGAGCGCGCCGGCATCCTCCTGATCGACTGCAGTATCCGCGGCAGGAATTCAAACACGCGGGTCTTTCTGAAACAGCTGCAAGCCTATATGGAATCGCCGGCAAACCTGGTGGGCCTTTACGGGGGCGGCAGTCCGGCAGAACTCGTGGATGCCGTCGCCGACGCGGAAACGGTGGTCCTTGGAGTACCGCTGTATGTCGACGGACTGCCGGCATCGACGCTGTGGCTTCTGGAGATGGTGAAGGCGTGCGGCGCGGGACAGCAGTGCAAGGTCTATGCGGTCGTGAACAACGGCCTGTATGAGAGTCGTCAGAACGAGAATCTGCTGAGCGCGATCAAAGACTGGTGTGCGGAAAGCGGCTCGAAGTACTGCGGTGCGCTCGCGATCGGCGCCGGCGAAATGGCTGGTGTGCTGATGCGCGGGAAGAAGTGGTCTCTCTGGCCGGTCCGCCGCATCAAAAAAGGCCTCCGCCAACTGGCGAAGACCATTGATGCAGGGAAAGAAACGATCGATGCATATGCGGATCCGTTCGCGTTCCCGCGGTGGATGTATATCCTGATTGCGAATACCAGCTGGAAGCGGCAGAAGAAAGCCGCGAAAGCCCGCAGGTGACGGGCGCCGGGGAACCGCAATCAGCGGATGATCAGCTCATTCCGCACGCCATGAGGATGAGGCGTATGAGCAGGGCGGCGAACCAGGCGATGACGATTTGCCAGATTGCGACACTGGCAGCCCACTTGTGGCCAAGTTCGCGCTTGACCGAGGCGATGGCTGCCACACAGGGCGTATAGAGCAGGCTGAAGACGAGCATTGCAGCTGCTGAGAGCGGCGTCATGCAGGCGGCGACCCCGGTAAGGGCCGCGCCGGATGCGGCAGCGCCAGCCGCAACTGCGCTGCCGTAGAGGACCTGGAGCGTTGATACAACGCTCTCTTTTGCCATGAATCCGCTGATCAATGCGACGACGACGCGCCAATCCGCGAGCCCGATCGGGGCAAGGACAGGCGCGAGTACGCCGGCGATGGAGGCGAGCATGCTGTTCTGCGAGTCGGCGACCATGTTGAAGTGCCAGTCAAAGCTCTGCAGGAACCAGACGATGATCGTTGCGATCAGAATGACCGAGAAAGCCCGCTGCAGGAAGTCGCGCGCCTTTTCCCAAAGGAGCTGCAGAACGCTGCGGATGCCCGGCAGGCGGTAGTTCGGGAGTTCCATCACGAACGGGACCGCTTCCCCCTTGAAGAGCGTGCCCTTGTAGAGCAGCGCGATCAGGATCCCGCACACGATGCCGAGCAGGTACAGCCCGGTCATGATGAATCCGCCCTTGCCGGGGAAGAACGCGCTGACGAAGAACCCGTAGATCGGCAGTTTGGCCGTGCAGCTCATGAACGGCGTGAGCAGGATGGTCATGCGGCGGTCGCGCTCCGAGGGGAGCGTGCGGGTCGCCATGACCGCGGGCACCGAGCAGCCGAATCCGATCAGAAGAGGCACGATGCTCCGGCCGGAAAGACCGATCCGGCGCAGGCTTCTATCCATCACGAAGGCGACGCGCGCAATGTAGCCGCTGTCCTCAAGGATCGACAGGAAGAAGAACAGCACGACGATGATCGGCAGGAACGAAAGCACGCTGCCGACGCCCTCGCAGATGCCGTTTACGATGACCCCGTGGACGGCTTCATTGACGTTGCCGTCGGTGAGCACCTGGTCGATCCAGCCCGTGAATGCGCCAACGCCTGTCTCGAGGAGTCCCTGGAGCCACGCACCGATGACGTTGAAGGTCAGGAAGAAGATGAGGGCCATAATGCCGATGAAGGCGGGGATGGCTGTGTATTTGCCGGTGAGGAAACGGTCGAGCGCTTCACTCCTGGCTTTTTCTTTGGTTTCCCTGGGTTTTCTGACGGTCGCGCTGCAGACCTTGTCGATGAAGGAGAATCGCATATCCGCGATGGCGGCGCTGCGGTCGAGACCGCGCTCTGTCTCCATCTGCAGGACGATGTGCTCGAGCATTTCGAGTTCGTTCTGGTCGAGCGCAAGCTGCTCGAGAACGAGCGGGTCGCCTTCGATGGCTTTGGCTGCGGCGAACCGCACCGGCAGGCCTGCGCGCAGGGCATGGTCGTCGATGAGGTGGATGACAGCGTGCAGGCACCGGTGCACGGCACCGCCGTGATCGTTCTCGTCGCAGAAGTCCTGACGCAGTGGTTTTTCCTGGTAATGGGCGACGTGGACCGCGTGTTCCACGAGTTCGCGGACGCCCTGATTTTTCATAGCGGAAATGGGGACGACCGGAACACCGAGCATCGCCTCTATAGCGTTGATGTCGATGGTGCCGCCGTTGCCGGCGACTTCGTCCATCATATTGAGTGCCACGACCATGGGCACGCCCATTTCGAGCAGCTGCATGGTGAGGTAGAGGTTGCGTTCGATATTGGTCGCGTCGACGATGTTGATGATGCCCTTGGGCTGTTCGCGCAGCACAAAGTCGCGGGAGACGATCTCCTCGCGGCTATAAGGGGACATGCTGTAGATTCCCGGCAGATCGACGACGAGCGTGTTCTGCTGTCCGCGGATCTGGCCTTCTTTGCGGTCGACGGTGACACCGGGAAAGTTGCCCACATGCTGATTGGCGCCGGTGAGCTGGTTGAACAGGGTGGTCTTGCCGCTGTTCTGGTTGCCGACAAGGGCGAAGTCAAGCAAGGTGCCGTCCGGAAGCGGATCGCCGCTGCCCTTGGGATGATACTTGCCTTCTTCGCCGAAACCCGGATGCGGAGTGCTGGCGCGGGCCGGTTTTTTCGGTTCCGGCTGGGATGAGGCGGCTGCTTCGCGTTCATGCGGGGACAGGATCATGTTGCGCCAGTGCGATCTGGCTTCGTCAATTGCCTGCTCGGTTGCAGCGGCACTGTCATCGGCAGCGCCGGAGCTTTCGTTTTGCTCGGGCATTTCGAGGTCGGCGTGAGGTGCGGCCTGGATTCTCTGTGCGTCTGTGAGCGGGCAGATCTCGATCTTCTCTGCGTCAGCAAGCCGCAGCGTCAGGGAGTAGCCGCGGATCTCGAGTTCCATGGGGTCGCCAAGCGGGGCCAGTTTGACCACTGTGATCATCTGCCCGGGGGTGACACCCATATCTAAAATGTGCTGGCGGAGCGCGCCTTCGCCGCCGACGGTCGTGACGACGGCGGAATGACCGGCACTGAGTTCAGAGAGATTCATATTTGCGATTCCTTTGTTGTCCAAATGGATTAGTTTCTGCTAACCGCAGTTAGCATACCACAACTGATCCGTTTAGACAATATGCAAGTAATAAAAAAAGCGCAGCCGTCGGTAGGCTGCGCGGGTCATGTGTGATCTTACGAATATTGCGCGACCAGGCGCTCCGCTTCGCTGCGTGCCATGTCGACGACTTCCGCCGGACCGGTGATGCGGACCCCGTCGCCGAGCGCGAAGATCCAGCCGAGGAACAAACGGCTGACGCGGACTTCGACGGTGGTGAGGAACCAGTCGGGATCGTCCGTACGGGAGAGGATGATGTCCTTGCCAAACCGGTCGATCAGCACGCCGGCCATTTCATTGCGGGCTTCGATACGGACTTTGACCGGATCGCCGCCGAACATGCCGAAGAGGCTTTTTGAGTACGCGGAGAGATCCATGCGGTCGAACACGTCGCGGCCGGCGCGGGGCGATTCCTCGATGCGGATGCGCAGCATCTTGTCGACGCGGTAATGCTTGATGATACCGGCTTCCTTGTCGTAAGCGGCCAGGTAGTAATACTCGTCGTCCCACAGCAGGCTCCACGGGCTCACACGGTAGGTGGCACCGTCTTTGCGCAGCTGCATTTCCTTATCGACATTCCACTGGAAATACTGGAAAGTGATCTCGCGGTCGAGGCGGATCGCATTGTGGATCATATCAACATTATAGTAAACGCTTTCGTTCATCGTCTTGACGCGCCCGGTGATGAGTACCTGCCGCTGGAGTTCCTTGGCTTCCTCACGGCTGACGAGTCCTTCGAGTTTTTTGATGAGCGCTTGGGACTTCTTCTCGGAGATGAACTTCGCCGCCTGCACGCTGTCGACCAGGAGTTTCAGCTCCGCCAGCTCGTAGGGGCGCTCTCCGACATGGTAATAGGTCTGCTTGCCGCGCTTCTCCATGATGATATCGAGGCCGAAGTCGCGCAGTTCCTCAAAGTCCTGATAAAGTGTCTTGCGGTCGGCTTTGATGTCCAGCGCTGCCAGTGCATCGATGATCTCGGGCATCGTCATGCCGTGGTCGTCGTCGGTGCGCTCCAGCAGGATCTTCTGCAGGTGGAGAAGTTTTGTTTTCTGGTTGCCGCTCTTAGCCATGACGGACCTCCTTTGAAATATCTACTCACATTCTATCACCCGAAGCGGATCGAGGGAAGTTTTTCGGACACCATATTTGTTAATGTGGTATCGAGAAAGAAGCAGGACTGCAGCGGCAGTCATGGTGCGGGCGGCGCCTCTGAACAGGCGACAGCCGGACCGATTGCAAAAGGGGGAGTGAGAATGAGCGTTTTGAGAGGAGCAAAGGCCATCGGTGCCTATATTGGCATGAGCGTGGCGACATTCCACCGGCACAAGGATGTCGACGGGATCCCGTACTATCGGGCAGGCCGGATCATCTGCGCCAGAACGGAAAGGCTGGATGAATGGATGGAAAAGGGGGGATCGGCAGCGGAAGGGCGTGAAGCCCGCGATGATGCCAAGGCGTGATGAGCAGATGATATGCGGACAGGCGGAAGACGGTCGGCGCGCGAAGAACGTCCGCCTGCGGGAGCGATAGCAGGCATCAAAAAACGGTGTTGTAAAAAGTGCCCAAAAAAGTGGGTGGCAAGTTCCACTGCGATAGTGTGCGGAGCCTCGGAACTGCCGGTAATATGGGCGCAGACCTCCACTGACACTTTGTTCAAAAATAACAAGTGTTGGGTGATGTGCAACCACGCATGATAGTTGTGTTATGAAGCGGCTCGCGGGCAGTTTTATGAAGCGATTCGCAGGCGGCAGCAATGCATATTTTCGAAAATGACCGGTGCGGTTTTATGCGGCGGCTGACGTGATATGATGAAACGGGTCTGCACAGTCATGCGGCAGATCGTATTGAGCAATGCGGTAGGTCATATTGAACGGCGCAGCAGGTCATATGATAGGAAGGGCTAGTTTTATGGACAGTCAGATCATCCCTATGCTGTTTATCGCCTTGCTTATTGCGCTGCCCATCCGGGCGGTCGTCAGGAGCAGACGGATAAAGAGAGCGTCCTGGCAGACACTGCGCGGGCCTGTCGATGCGCCTGCAGACGGTTGGTCCGGGGAAGAGCAGTTTGCCGATCGCAGAACGCGGGAAAACGTGCCCGATGGGATCGAAGTGGTCGGTCTGAACGCCTACTATGCGCGGACGAGGCTCAGGCGGCCTGTGAGAGATGGAAGTTTTAGGTCGGGGGGCGGCTTGGATGACCGGGGTATCGATCCGGCTAGATCGGTGGCTGATCGGGGAATCCGGCGAAGATCCCGGCGGGTTGGATCGGGAG
>JAWRJC010000039.1:0-2888 GCA_040307715.1 Clostridiales bacterium
TGGCACTCACGTTCTCTCTGGTTGCCTGCGGGTCAGGCAGCGGTTCCGGTGAGTCCTCCGCAGCTGCCGATGAACAAATCGTTATCACCTACGCACATGATGCATACGCAGGCGGACCGGAAGATGCATATGCACAGCAACTGCAGAGCAATTTGAATACCGCGTCGGATGGTAGGATCACACTCGATATCTATACAGCCGGAGATCTCGGTGACGGGGTCGCAGAGATCGAACAGCTTCAGCTCGGTGCATTGGACATGGTGGAATGCGGCACATCCAGCGTAGAAACCATCATTCCGGAACTCGGTGTCTTCAATATTCCGTTCCTGCTTTCCGGCGACCTGACAGAGTCCCACGAGCAGATCAATGAAGAAGAGACGTTCGGTTACTTTGAAGGACTGTATGATGCGCAGGGATTGAAACTGCTTGACCTCGAATCGCAGGGCGGCACACTTTGGACCTGCAGCAAAAGATTCCTGAAGACTCCGGAAGACTTTAACGGGATCAAGATGCGCGTCATGGATTCGCCGATGCTTCAGGCGGAGTTTAAATCCTTCGGCGCGTCTCCTGTGACCATCGCCTTTTCTGAACTGTACAGCGGTCTGCAGCTCGGCATGGCGGACGGTCAGACGAACGGCTGGTCGACAGTGGCCCAGAATAAGTTCTACGAAGTGCAGCACTACATCACTGTCCCCGGTGCGGATAACTACATGACCAACGTCGTTGTAAATCCGGAATTCTGGGATTCTCTTTCCGCAGAGGATCAGGAAATCATCATCCAGGCTATCTACGATACCTATGACTGGTATGTTGATTACATCGAAGGCAGCGAGGCAGACGCCAGAAAAGTCTGCGAAGACTACGGCTGCGAGGTCTACGAACTGACAGATGCTGAAAGAGAAGTCTTCAAAGGTCTTACCGGCCCGATTGAAGAAGAGTTTGCAAAGGCCATTGGCGCCGACAAGGCGGAAGAAGTGCTTGCGATTTTCAAATAAGCATCTAAGGCAATGATAAAGGCACCCCCTCTGCCGCAAAAGAGGGGGTGTCTGTAATATGAGGTGAGAGAAATGTATGAACTGCCGCAGGCGCTGTCATTCTCCCTGGCAGAATATAAAGAGAGAATGGACAACGTGAAAAAGGGGATGGCAAAAAAGGGCATCGATGTTCTGCTGATCACCGATCCTTCCAACATCTATTACCTGACCGGTTATGATGCTAAGTCGTTTTATGTGGAACAGGTCCTGATCGTGGACCAGCAAGACGAAATGCCGACATTTATCGGCCGCTATATGGATGCGTTCTCCTGCGCGCTCAAGACGACATGGTTGGATGAAAGACACGTTTTCGCTTATCCGGATATTTATGTGCAGAATCCGGAGAAGCATCCCATGGATTGGATCTCTGATAAGCTGATCGGGATGGGATTTGGCAGGAAGACGATCGGTGTGGAGATCAAGGCGGATTTCATCGCACCATATGCCTGGGAGAGGTATAAAGCGAATCTGACAGAGGCCCGGCTGGTCGATGGCAGCTTCATCGTCAACTGGGTCCGCCTTATCAAGTCCGACCGGGAAATCGAAATGATGATGCGCGCGGGCAAGATCACGGAAAGGATTGCCAAGGCATTTTTCGATACAACAGCTGCCGGTGTCCGGCATTGCGATGTGGCTGCGGCGGCAGCGTTCGCAGCTTACAGTGGCACAGAAGAATATGGTGGAAATTACTGTGCCAGCCCTATGTATTTCCCGCGCGGCGTGCTCGGGGGGGCACCGCATGTAACGTGGGACGATCAGCGGTTTCCGGAGAATCTGACGATTTTCCTTGAAACAGCCGGCTGTTACCGTCGTTACCATGCGCCGTTTTCCAGAACGATTTGCATCGGTGAGCCTCCGGAAGGGTTTATGGACAAAGCAAAAGCTTGTGTGGAAGCGCTGGAATCAGTCATGACATTTACAAAAGAAGGCGTCAGTTGTGCCGAAGTTGCAGAAACGTTCCGTCGGACGATGGCAAAACACGGTATTGAGAAGGAGGCAAGGATTGGGTACTCCACCGGAGTTGCTTTCGAACCGACCTGGGGGGAGAAGACGATCAGTCTGCGCAGAGAGGATTCGACTGTTCTGCGTCACAACACCTGTATCCATTGTCTGGCAGCGCTGTACTACGACAACGTTGGCATATCGATCAGTCAGGCGATGCGGGTCACGCACACCGGCATTGAGAAGTTGTATGAGGTGCCGTTGGACGTTGTTTTGAAATAGTGAGTAAGAAAACGGTATAAACAACAGGAGAAGAAAATGGTCGACAGCGGCAATATCAAGTATCTGGAGAAAGAGATACAGGAAATCTATAAAGAACTGCATCAGTATCCGGAATTGGCTTTTCATGAAACAAGAACCTCGGAACTGATTCTATCAAAACTGCAGGAATGGGGAATCGAGGCTCAGCTCGTGATGCTCACAGGAGTCATCGGAACGATTTATGGTGCAAAGCCGGGCAGGACTGTGGCAATACGCGCCGATATCGACGCTCTCCCGATCGAAGAAGCAGTCGACGTGCCGTATTGTTCCCGTGTTCCCGGGAAAATGCATGCCTGTGGCCATGATGCTCACGTTGCTATGCTGCTTGGCGCGGCGAAATATTTTCAGGATCATAGAGGTGAACTGACGGGCAATGTGCGTCTTGTTTTTCAACCGGGAGAAGAAGGTTGGGAGCCGGAGGATATGGAGCGTCTGCTCGCGGCAGGCGGTAGCGAAAGGGGTGGTGCGGATTCCATGGTCAAAGCCGGTGCTTTACAGGATGTGGATATTATGTTCGCTCTGCATGTGGATCCGACGAAGCGAACCGGGCAGTTGTCGCTATGTGATGGTCCGGCCTGTGCCGCCGCTGAT
>JAWRJC010000040.1:0-3541 GCA_040307715.1 Clostridiales bacterium
GTGGTGCGGCGGTCTTTTCTCACTATGCGGCTCCGGTCGCGCATTATCAGCGGTCCCTGCCGCTGTGCAAGGAGGATTCCCCATGAATAAAGTCCGCGTCGCGGCTGTGCAGATGCACACATCCGAAAAGAAGAGCGACAGCGTCAATACCGCCTCGGCATTCATCAGCGACCTCGCGAACGAGGTGTACGGGCCCAAACCGGATATCATCGTCCTGCCGGAGATGTTCAACTGCCCGTACCAGACGGAGAACTTCCCGTTCTACGCAGAGGAGCGCGGCGAGGTCACCTGGCGGCATATGTCGCAGCTGGCGGCGGCGCATAAGGTGTATATCGTAGCGGGGTCGATCCCTGAATACGACGAGAACGACTGCGTTTACAACACCTCGTACGTCTTCGACCGCGAGGGCAACGAGATCGCCTGCCACCGCAAGGTGCACCTCTTCGACATCGACGTGAAGGGCGGGCAGTCCTTCAAAGAGTCCGAGACGCTCACCCCGGGCGATCACTTCACGACATTCGAGACCGAGTTCGGCACGATGGGGCTGTGCATCTGCTTTGACATCCGCTTTGTCGAGACATACCGGATCATGGCAGAACGCGGCGCGAAGATGGTCTTTGTGCCGGCTGCCTTCAATATGACGACCGGTCCGGCGCACTGGGAACTGACCCACCGCGCCCGCGCGCTCGACAACCAGCTGTTTGTCCTGGCATGCGCCCCGGCGCGCGATGAAGAAGGCTCCTATGTGTCTTACGGACACAGCATCCTGACCGATCCGTGGGGGCGTGTTGTCGAGCAGCTCGACGAGAAAGCGGGCGTGCTCAATGCGGAGGTCGACCTCGACTATGTCGACGAGATCCGCGGGCAGCTTCCGATCCTTTCGGCACGCCGGAAAGACCTCTATGAACTGATCGAAAAATAAATAGACGCGAGGCTAAGAATGCGCATTTTTCAAGGGTTTGCGGCTGCAAACCCTCTTTTTTTGTGAAGAAGAAGGGGCGATTCCTTCACAAAACTTCAGGTTTGTGAAGACTGTGTGAAACATCCCCCGGATTCGTTGACCCTCCGTCAGTTCACAGATAGGGTATTAGTGGGCATCAAAGAGTGCCATTTATTTTGGAGAAAGAGACTTATGAAGATCAATCTGAAAAATAGAATCGTAACACTCACACTTGCAGCAGCCCTGACCGTGACGGGCTTCGCGATGCCGACCGTGGCATACGGCGCGGAAGAAGACGGCGCGGACAATGCGGCAGCAGTCGAAACGCAGCAGGCGGCGGAAGCTGCCGGCGAAGAGGCTGGGACAGACGACGCCGTCGTAGTGGAAACGCCCGCCGAAACCGTGACGGACGAAGAAGCGGCTCCTGCGGAAGAGATAGTCGTTGAGGAAGAGGCCGGGGAAACGCCCGCCGCTCCCGAAACGATCGACATCGCTCCGAAAGATCTGAAAGCGGTTTCCGTTTCCTACGATTCCGTCAAACTGACCTGGACGGCGGTCGAGGGCATTGATCGCTACGCGGTCTATGTTTCGAAAACCCAGGAAGTGTGGGACAAGTACGCGGAAGTCGAAGGCACTGAGTGCCTCGTGAAGGATATGCCGACGAACAGAGTCAGATACTTCAAGATCGTCAGCATGCAGGAAGAGCCGGAAGAACAGGCACAGGGTCTTCTGAGCGCGGCGCCTGCTGAAGAGGACGAACCGTTCGTGAACGACGAATCCGAAGTCATCAGCGCGATGGCGGAAATGGATCCCAGCTCCGCGAAAGGCAAGCTTGCGTCCAGCAAGATGACCGGCACGATCAGCTGGAACAGAGTGCCCGGCGCGAAAGGGTACTACATCTACAGATACAGCGGCGTTTCCAAAAAGTACGAACGCCTGAAGACCGTCACCGGCGAAACCACGCTGAGCACGCAGGTCGAGCCGTATCCGGGCGTGAACAACTACTATAAAGTCTATGCGTTCCGCATGTCGGAAGGCAGCAACGTTATGAACGACCCGAGCAACACGGTCATCCTGGACGTCCGCGGCGAGGACAGAACTTCTCTGAACTTCAAAGCGGCGAAGACCAAAGCGTCCGGCAGCCGCACGGCTCTGACGACGGCCAAGCTGACCTGGAGCAAGATCTCCGGCGCGGACAGCTACGGCATCTTCAGATATGACGGCAAGCAGGGCAAGTACGTCTGGGTCAAAGGCGTCAGCGGCACCAGCGCGAACGTCACCGTCCCGAAGGGCAACAACACCTACTTCAAGGTCTACGGCTACAAGAAATACAACGGCAAGACCCTCAAGACACAGGCCAGCAACACGGTGCGCATCGATAAGATCGGGAAGAGCGAACGGATCATCTACACCGGCAAGAGTAAGCTGGGCTGCCCGTACGTCTGGGCGGCAGCAGGTCCCTACGCATTCGACTGCAGCGGCTTCACCATGTACGTCATGCGCCAGCAGGGCATTTATCTGCCCCATAACGCAGCCGGCCAGTACTACGCGCTCAGTTCCAAGAACATCGGCACCAACTGGCGCAAGGCAAAACCGGGCGACCTCGTATTCTACTCCTACGGCGGCCCCGGCAGCAGCCACCACGTCGGCATCTACGTCGGCGACGGGAAAGTCATGCACGCGTCCTCTTCGCACGGCCGTGTCGTGATCACCAACATCGGCTACAGCAACGGCCACGTCGCGGCGATCTGCAGACCGTAAGGGCTGCACGGCGCGGACCCCGGGAACCGTATCCCGGAACGCAAATACCTGAAACCATAAACCTGTTCCGCATGGGGCAGGTTTTTTCATGTGCGGGGCAGTTTTTTTCAAGCCCGGGGCAGGCTGCTTCCTGCGCGGGACGGCGGGCATCGCAGAGGATGGGAGAGGTACACAAAGAATACAAGAATGAATCGCATGCGTGATTGAACATTTCATAATTGGTGTATATACTATGAAATAGAATTTCATAACAATATGCTGCGCCACAACCTGCAGTTGGAAGTATACTGAAAGCAGAAATGTGGTTCCCTGAATCCGGAATAAGGAGGATGCAAAATGAGTTATGTGAAATGGTCCTATGATACGCTCCATCACTTTCTGGTGGATGCGTTTGTGAACTTTGGTTTCAAGGCGGAGGAGGCCGAAACCATCTCGGAGAACCTCCTGATGTCCGATATGTACGGCATCGAGAGCCACGGCATGCAGCGCGTGGTCCGGTACCACAAGGGCATCGAGAAGGGCATGATCGATGTACACGCCACTCCTGAGGTCGTCTTTGAGACGCCCGTGAGTGCTGTGATAGAAGGCAATGCCGGAATGGGTCAGTTGGTTGGCAAGATGGCGATGCAGCTTGCCATCGAAAAAGCGAAAAAGAGCGGTGTGGGTATCGTTAGCGCAAGAAACTCCAACCATTTCGGTATTGCCGGCTATTACGCGAAGATGGCCTGCAACGAGGGGCTGATCGGCTTTGCGTGCACCAACTCCGAGGCGATCATGGTCCCGACCTACGGGCGCCTCGCGATGCTCGGCAGCAATCCGATCGCCTGCGCGATGCCCGCG
>JAWRJC010000041.1:0-6731 GCA_040307715.1 Clostridiales bacterium
AGTGCACCGCGAAGTCGGTCCCCTCCGCCGTTTCGTTCGGAACGCCGGGGAGTCTGCCGCCCTGGCAGCCGATCGCGATGTAGAACGCCTGGTAGCCTTCTTTCTTCAGCTGCTCGATGGTCACGTCTTTGCCGACCTCGACCCCGCAGCGGATCTCGACTCCCAGCGCGCGGATGACGTCGATCTCCGCGTCGATGACGTCCTTCTGCAACTTGAAGGTCGGGATGCCGTAGGTCATCATGCCGCCCGGCTTCTCATGCTTTTCGAAGACCGTCGGGCTGTAGCCGCGGGACGCGAGGTAGTACGCGCAGGACAGACCTGCCGGGCCGGCACCGATGATCGCGATCTTCTGCGGCCATTCACCGGTGAGGTTGTTGATGATCTTCTTCGGCACATAGCGCGTCTCCGCGTGCAGGTCGCGCTCCGCCAGGAACTTCTTGACCTCGTCGATCGAGACCGGATCGTCGATTTTGCCTCTGGTGCAGGCGTCTTCGCAGAGTTTGTTGCAGACGCGGCCGCAAATCGCGGGGAACGGGTTCTCGCGTTTGATCAGCGCGAGCGCTTCGTCGTAGCGGCCTTCCCTGGCCATCTTGAGGTATCCCTGGACCGGGACATGCGCCGGGCACGCCGCCTTACAGGGAGACGAGCCGGTCTTATGGGTGTTGACTCTGTTGTTGTCTCTATAATTTTCATCCCAGGCGTACTTGCCCCAGCGGATCTTGTCCGGCAGGATCTGCTTGGGATATTCGACCTCGCTGCCGTCCGCCTTGCAGAGCTTCTGGCCGAGCTTGATGGCACCGGCCGGGCAGACCTCGACGCAGCGGTTGCAGGCGACACACTTGTCTTTGTCGACCTCCGCTGTGTACGCGCTCTTGGACAGGTTGCGCGTGTTGTACAGCTGCGAGGTGCGCAGCGCGTTGCAGATCTGCGGGTTGCAGTTGCAGATGTCGAAGATGTGGTCTTCGCCGTCGATGTTGGTCGTCTGGTGGACGTAGCCGTTTTCCTCGGCGCGGCGGAAGATCTCGAGCGCTTCCTCGGTCGTGATGTAGTGGGCACGCCCCGTCTCGACCGTGTAATCCGCCATGTCGCCGACCTGGACGCACCAGTCGTTCTCATCGTCCGTACAGCCCTCGCCGAGCTTGGCCCTGGAGTAGCGGCACGAGCAGATACCGGCGGAGATGTGGCCTTCGTATTTCTTGAGCCAGTACGAGATCTTCTCGATGTTGAGCGCCTCGCTGTGCATGCTGACTTCCTTCTCGACCGGGATGACATGCATGCCGATGCCGTCGCCGCCCGGACGGACCATCGGGGTGATGTCCTCCAGCGGCAGGAAGGTCATGCGCTCAAAGAACGAAGCGACCGGCGGGTTGGCGTCGACTCTGTCCTGTGACGAGTTGAACAGTTCCGCGCTGCCGGGCACGAAGAACGACAGCCGGTAACGGATCTCGGACGGATCCTTTTCCTGCGTCGGGCCGTTGTCGTCGTAGTGATCGCCGTAGTCGTATTCCAGAATGCCGTGGACCGACATCTGCCACAGCAGTTCGTCGATCTTCTCTCTGGAGAACTGTTTTTTGTTCTTCTCATAGATCTGATCGGCGGTGTACCACTTGCGCAGTTTGAGCGTGAGCAGGACATCGACCTCATCCTCTGTCAGGATCTCGCGCAGCCCCCAGTATTCGGGGTCCGTGGATTTGACGCCGCGCAGTTTGTTCTTCACGTTATCCGTGATCTTGCCTGCCAGTTTGGCATACTTTTTCTGCAGCGGTTCTCCTTCATACTTGGAGATCGTCTCTTTTTTCTTCCGATATATTTCGGGCATAGCCTTCTCCTCTCCTTGAATTCTCCATTACCGGGCTATGTTCAGGAATCGCTGCCGTCTGCGTCCGGGTCTTCTTCCTCCGGTGCTGTTTCAGCCTCGATTTCCTTGATGATGCACTCGTTGCCCTGGATCAGCCAGGTCTCCTTGCTGCCGCAGCGCGGGCAGATCTTACCGTGTGCGACGGTCTCGTAGTCTTCCCCACAGCCGTCGCAGTGCGTCACAGCCGGGATGACTTCCATCCGGAGTTCGGAATCGCTCAGGATGGGATGCTTTTTCTTGAAGTACTCCCACGCATCGATGAACAGATCGTTCACGATCCCGGAGACTTCTCCCACCGACAGCGTCACCGAGCCGATTCTTGTGATGTGGTGCTCCTCGGCGAGTTCATCCAGCGTTTTCGCCAGGTGGATGACGATGCCCATCTCATGCATGACCGTCCTCCTCCGCCGCTTCTTCACCTGCTGCCGCTCCGGACGCTTTCCAGTCCGCGATCGCTTGTTTCAGCCACGCTTCCCAGGCATCCATCCCGTCTCCGGTCTTCGCGGAGACCCGGAAGATCTCGATGTCAGGATTGAGCTTTCTGGCGCGCTCTTCGCACTTGTCAAAATCGAAGTCGAAGACGCTGATGGTGTCGGTCTTGCTGATGAGCAGCACATCGCTCTTCGTGAACATGAGCGGGTATTTGAGCGGTTTATCATCACCTTCCGGCACGCTCAGAATCATGACGTTCTTGCCGGCACCGGTGTCGAACTCCGCGGGGCAGATCAGGTTGCCGACGTTCTCGAGGAACACCAGATCATGGCCGCCTTCCGCAGCCAGTTCCTCCAGCGCGGTGCGGGTCATACCGGCATCCATGTGGCACATGCCGTCGGTATGCGCCTGGACCGCCGTGACCCCGAGCGCCGCCAGTTTGACAGCGTCAACATCCGAGTCGATGTCCGCCTCCATCACGCCGATCCGGTATGCGCCCCCAAGGTCGCGAATCGTGCGGTCCAGCATGGTGGTCTTGCCGGCGCCGGGCGATGCCATCAGATTGATGAGCAATGTGCCCTGCTGCCGGAGCGATTCTCTGAGCACCTCGGCGTCTCTGTCATTCGACGCTGTAATGGTTTCTTTCAATTCAATAACTTTCATTAATATGCTACACTCCTGCCGGCGTGAGCCGGCGCATTCTGTCTTTAGAAGAAGCGGTCGACCAGGTCTCTGGACGCGGCGCAGGTATCTTCCATGTCGCCGAAGCTCATGATCTCGCCGGCGTACCAGGTGTTCTGTTTGCCCTGCATGTCTTCGAGTTTGTCGTACCAGCCATCCGCGTAGTCGGCGGGGCTGACGTGCGGGCAGTAGTAAGACTCCTGCTCGTACAGGCGTTCCTCCGCCGGGAAGCCGCACCTTGCGATGTCGTCCATCATCATGTCGATCGTCTTGTCGTACGGGATATCCTCGCTGCCCAAGTGGTTGCGCAGTGCGTAGACCGTGCACGGGCAGTCCGCATCCAAGTCTTCCCATCTGTGGTAGTAGACCATCGCGTGGCCGAGGCGCTCGACGGTCATGTTGTCAAAGATGTAACCGGAAATGGTCGGACCCGCCTTCTCGCCGAACCGTGCGATGAAGTCGACATATTTCTCATGGATGATCTTGCCGAAGAGTTCTTTCTCCTCGTCGCGCGCATCCGCGAATTCCGCAAAGTGATCGAGCGGGGTCGTGACGATCAGCTGATCGAATTCCTCGATGCGCTCGCCGGTCTCGTCCTTGATCGTGACTTTGATCTTGCCCTCTTCGCCTTCCGCGGGGCGTTCGACCTTGACGACCTCGGTCTTGAGGTGCGCCGGGTGGTGCAGTTTTTTGTTCGCCGCCTCGTAGATGGACTGCGTGCCTTCTTTCCAGGTCCACAGGCGCATGTTGACGAATTCGATGGCGGTGGTCGTATCGAGATACTTCATGACATACGCCGCCGGGATCTCATCGAAATAGCCATAGCCGAAGGAGGTGTACGGGCCGATCCAGATGCGCATGACTTCCTCGACGCCGTTCAATTTGCAGAACTGATCGAACGGCAGTGCCAGATCTTTCAGGTTGGGGTTCTCGCCTTCGATCATCTGCAGGGCATCGTCCAGCCCCTTGGACAGACCGTGGTAGCGGCCCTGCGCCACGCCGCGGTGGCAGTAGCAGTCGTAGCCTTTGTACTTGGTGTCCATGATCTCGACGAGCTTCTTCATCTGCTTCTTGAGCTTCATCAGGCTGAGCATCTTGCCGATCGAGAAGTTTTTCTTCGGATCGAACGGGAAGATCTCCTTGCCGGTCTTGTCGCGGTACATACGGCGCATATTGGGGCCGTCCGCGTGGCCGACGCCGGCGAACTCTTCGACTTCATGGACCGCATGGTAAGTGATCGCGCCCATGATCGCGCCTGTCTCGTAGGTGCGGCTGTCCCCGTTCACGTCGATCCGCGGGCTGTAGCACTTGCCGCCGATCTTGTTCAGGCGTTCGTAGATCTCATAGTTCTCATATCCTTTTTTCTGCAGATACATTGCAGCCGAAATCCCGGCGGGCCCGCCGCCGATGATGCAAATGCGATCGGTCAGATTTGCCATGGCGCTTTCTCCTTTGAACATTCTTTTCCAACCGGCACCCGCTGCCAGGCGTGCGCCGTTTGTTAATTAATTATTTATCATTTTTTAGTATAGCATACTCATCCCCTGCAGGGGGATTATTTTTGTACTTTAATCCAAAAATTTTGCAAGGGCAAAAAAAGAGAATCGCCCAGACAGGCGATCCTCTTCCTCCAAGGCGGCAATCCGCCCTATTTTCTATTGATGTAGATACCCAGAGTCATATAATCATCGTCTCCAAAGCAGTTCACCGACATGGTCGCATCAGAGAGTTCGATCTTGTCGATATAGGTCCCCGCTTCGACACCAGTCAGCGTATCCCGGATGATCTGCTGATCGTCCGGATTGGTGATGACCAGACCGATGGTTTCCATCCAGTATTCGATATCGCTGCTGTGCGTTTCATAGTACCAGGAGAGATCCTTGATCTCGTTGGTCTTCGCATCAAAGCCGACGTCGACGAAATGCTCTACCATCTCATCCTCTCTCCAGCGGGTCATCCGGTAGGTTTTGTCGTTCTCGTCATCCGTATTGGTCAGGGTCTCGACGTCCTTGTACTCGTAGTCATTCTCCAGGATAGACTCAATTTCGTCCGCGCTGCCCCAGTTGTTGCCCTGCTGCGCCGCCTTTGTGCCGCCGCCGTTTCCTGCCGCACTGCCGCCGTCTGCGCCGTCACCGCTGCCGCCGCACGCAACGAGCGCCAGGCTCATGACCGCAGCAAGCAGCAGCATCACTATTCTCTTTCTCATACCATTTGTCCTTTCCGGAATGTAATGAAACATTTGACAGGATTAAGAATACTTTTCGGTCAAGACAGCATCAAACACCTTTTCGTTGTCCCTTTGGAGACATAAAAAAGGAACCGCTGTTCAGCGATTCCTTTTCTTTTGATAATTGGCTGTGCAGCGCAGACGCTTAGTAGATCTTTGCACCTGCCGGGATGCTGTCATCCAGCAGGATGAAGTTGAGCATCTCTTCGCCGTCGTACTCGAAGAGCATCGACAGCAGCATACCGCAGGACGGCACGCCCATCATCTTGCGCGGCGGCAGGTTGGTAATGGCAACAGCCGTCTTGCCGATGAGTTCTTCCGGCTCATACCATGCGTGAATGCCAGACAGGATGGTGCGGTCCTCGCCGGAACCGTCGTCCAGGGTGAACTGCAGGAGCTTGGTGCTCTTGGGCACGGCGAAGCAGTCCTTGATCTTGACCGCGCGGAAGTCGGACTTGCTGAAGGTATCGAAGTCGACCTCGTCCTCAAAGAGCGGCTCGACCTTGATCTTGCTCTTGTCGAGCACGAGCGGCTCTTTCGCCGGAGAATCGCTCTTCCCGCCGAGTTCCTTCATGGTCGGGAACAGGATGACGTCGCGGATGCTCTGCTGGCCGGTGATCAGCATGACCAGACGGTCGACGCCGATGCCCAGACCGCCTGTCGGGGGCAGACCCACTTCGAGCGCGTTGACAAAGTCCATATCCATCGGATGCGCTTCATCGTCTTCGCCGGTGTCTCTTTCCTTCTGCTGCTCGACAAACCGCTCGTACTGGTCGATCGGGTCGTTGAGCTCGGAGAACGCATTGCCCAGTTCCCAGCCATTGACGTAGACTTCAAAACGGCGGGTGATGCGCGGATCTTCCGGGTCTCTCTTGGCCAGCGGGGAGATCTCCACCGGGTGGCCGACGAGGAAGACCGGGCCGTCCATCAGGCCGGGCGCGTCTTCGCAGTACTGTTCGAACATCTCCGCGATGATCTTGCCGCGGGTGTAATTCTTCACTTCGTCCGGATCCATGCCGTACGCGATGGCCGCCTTGCGCGCTTCTTCGTCATCGTCGATCTTGTGGAAGTCGACACCGGTGACCTGCGCGACCGCATCGGTCATGTCCAGTCTTCTGTACGGCGGGGTCATATCGAACTTCTTGCCGTCGTACTCGAGGATCGGCGTGCCGTTGACCGCCATCTGCGCCTTGTAGAAGATCTGCTCGGTGACGTCCATGACGCTCTCCATGTCGCCGTACGCCATGTAGCATTCCATGGAGGTGAATTCCGGATTGTGGTTTCTATCCATGCCTTCGTTGCGGAAGACCTTGCCCATCTCGTAGACTCTGTCCAGACCGCCGACGATGCAGCGCTTCAGATACAGTTCGGTCGCGATGCGCAGGTACATATCGATGTCGAGCGCATTGTGATGGGTGATGAACGGACGCGCCGCCGCGCCGCCTGCGATGGTGTGCAGGGACGGGGTCGTCACTTCGAGGAACCCGTAGTCCTCCTCGAGGACCTCACGGATGACCCGCTCGATCTTCGCGC
>JAWRJC010000042.1:0-7692 GCA_040307715.1 Clostridiales bacterium
CGGGCGCTTTTCCGTCTTTCCCTCTGATCAGGCCTGATTATTATTTTATGCTGCGGCGCCGTCCGGCATATGCCAGGAGCAGCAATGTCAGCAGCGAACCGCCGCATATGGCTGCCCACAGGACCGGCCGGCTGTCGTCGCCGGTCTTTGCAGTTTTGGCGCTCCTGCCGCCGGCCTTCTCATCCGGCGCCGTCCGGTCGGGTTTTCCGCCGGGCGTTGTTTCGGAAGCGGCGACCTTGAATGTTGCCTCCGCGGTGCCGTCATCGAACTGCACGGTCAGCTTGTGCGTATCCTCGGAAAGCGATTCCAGATAAGACGGCTTTAGATCCAGGATCACGCTGCCGGCTTCCGCTGTGTACGCATCCTCTGCGACAGTCTCTCCATCGACTTCGATCCCGGTGAAATGATCGAACGTGGACGCATCATCTTCGGAACGCTTGACGACGAAGCGGAGCGGTTCCCCGGAACCTTTGACCCAGAACGTATCATCGCCTTCCACGAAAGTATACAGTGCCTCTTCGGCAGATTCCTCATCGGTGACAGGGAATTCATACGTGATACAGACATACGGGCCATCTTCGTCATACAGCGTGTCCAGGCGGTAATACAGTTCCTCCTCGTCCGGCCAGTCGCTGGAGACCTCTTCTCCGTTCATTGTCACCGTCCCGGTATAGGTCTGTCCGCCCCATTCCTCATCTTCCAGCGCGAACACACTGTTTTCCAGATCTTTCAGCGACACGTAGATCGAGTAATGATACTCGCCTTCCTCTTCGGCTTCCGTGACGGTGTTCCAGTTCGGATCGGCGCAATCCAGCAAACAGATGTAGTAAGGCGCGTCTTCCGGCACGGTGACCTCCGGGATCGCTTCTCCAAGTGACGGGACCGTAAAGCTGAGCTCGATCCTGTCGACTAAGAGCAGCCACTTCGCATGCATCGTCAGTGGCTCATCGACTTTGACGTCGTCCCAGGCGGTGCCGTTCTCGTCATACCAATCCTGCAGTTTGTATTTGTCCCCGTTCTGTGTGACCGGATCTTCGATGGCGGGCCTCTCCTGCGTGGACAGCGCTGTGCCCCGCTTCACCGTGATCGCCGCAGGGTCTTCCGTCTTGCCGGCTGTGTCAAAGGAGACCGTCAATTCCGGCGGCTCTCCGATCTCAAATTCAAAAGTCGCACGGGTCACGCCGGTGGCTTCGTCATACGTGATGAAGGGGCCGCTGACAGGCGCATTGCCGTTGACTTTCAGTGCCAGATCCTCCGGGATCGTGTGCCCGACAGTCTCAAGTGTGACATTCAGGTAGTACACATAGTCATCCTGCAGGACCGTATCGTCGGTATCCCAAGCTGCCGACGCTGTGAGCCAGGAATCGCCGTTCGCATCCTTGTACGCGTCGTCGTCAAAGAACGCCGCTACCTCGGACGGCGCCTTGTCCGCCGGGTCGCCCGCCTCCGGCTCTTTGATCTCGATATCCACATCGTCCAGTTCCGGCTGCGGGGCGAGGACTTTGAGCCGGGCGATCACAGTATCGAACTGATGAGAAAACGTCATCCCCCCGGCACTCGCGCCTATACTGATGACCGGGCTCAGATATCCCAGCGCATCCACTATAGGGATATCCTGCGGTTCATAATCCATATCCACCGCGAACGGACCGACCAGTTTGAGAAGCGCATACAGATCCTTTTCCGAAAGACTGAACGGCTGCTCCGATACCGCGTCCAGAACTGCGTGCAAGCCCTTTGCCGCCTGCCAGTAATACGGATCCGCAGCTGCGTCGCCGTCCTGTTTGACCGCTTCCGCGAGTGCATAGACGGCCGGCGCAACTTCTTCAATATTGTTGAGGATGACATCCGCGGCGCCGGTCAATTCTCCGCTGAAGAGCACGCTCATCAGGCCGACAAAAGTATCCTGATAGGAATAGGTAAGGGAAACCGCATCCCCGGTATCCGCATCTGTAAAGGTGTCCGTTCTTTGCACGGAGTAATCCGCTCTTTCCGGCACCCGTTCACTGAGATAGTCCACAATATCGGTCTCGAGCCACTCCGCATCCGGCGGATACTCTTCCACCACGGCACCGCTGCCCAGTTTTTCCAGTTCCGCCATGACCTGTTCATCGGTCTCATCTCTGATCTCATAGGTATTGCCGTACCGGGTCATCCCCCACATCGGGATCTTGGTGACGATATCATCCCGGCACAGATAATTATGGATATACCCGTACCCGCCGCCGTTCTCCGTCGTGGCCGGCGCCTCGAAAGTATATGCGTAAACCGTATGCCCGGCATCGCCGAGCCGTTTCGCGATGAGATTGGTCAGCGCGCCGCCGCGGCTCTGCCCCATGATCCAGTATTTTTTGTTACCGGAACCGCCAAGTCCCTCGATCGCCGGTGTGACCTTGTCGGCGGCCAGCGCGAATCCGAAGTGTTCACTCCCCTGCGATTCCGCGTTCTTATCATTGACCGTGAAGTTCTGCCGCCAGCCCTGTTCCTTCACCGAAGGGTCGAACGTATAACTCTGGATCACGACCGCGACCAGTGTATAGGAGCCGCTGCCATCAGAGACAGTCTTTGTTCCGTACAGATAGTTGCAGGCATCCGGGTCGGACAGCCCGCTCCCGGCAAACGCGACATTCTCAAAACCAAGCCCCCGCAGGAACGCACCGCCACGGCCATCCGCGCTCTCTTCCGCTCCCGCGGCGACCGCCTGCATCGACACGAGCGCCAGCTCGTCGTTCCGCCCCGCCGGATCCTGCGAAAACCAGTCATCGGTGTAATAAAAACTATCTGTGAGTTCTTCTCCCGCCGAAAAGGTGGAATACTCCGTTGACTTGCCGAAGATGTACTGGCTGCCGTCTTCCTCCGCAAATGCCGCTCCCGGCATCCAGCCGAACGAAAACAGCAGCGCCAGCAAGAGTGCCAGTACGCTGCGCGGGATCCTTCCTGCGCTCATTCTTCCGCAGCTTGTGCCCATACGGTCTTTCATGGTCTTTGCCGCCTTTCTTCGCCTGTTTCCTGTTTGCCGCCTGCGATGCTGTCAGCGCATCGCGATGGTGATGTCTGCCGAAGCCGCCGGCTCCCCGCCCGCACTGACCGTGCAGCGGCAGGTCGCGAGGGCTTTTTCCGCACGCTCGTTTGCCATTTCCGCGCAGATCGTGAGTGTATCGCCGGGGACGATCTTTTTATAGAACCGCGCTTTGTCAGCACCGAGCAGCAGCGGCACTTTCCCCGCATACTCCGGTTTTGTCATCAGCACCAGATCCGTCGCCTGCGCCATCGCCTCGATCGTATAGACGCCCGGCAGCACGGCCTCTTCCGGGAAGTGTCCGCGGAAGATCTCCCGCGCCGGGTCAATCCACAGACTTGCGGTCACGCAAACACCCGGCTCGATCTCGCTGACTGTATCGATCAGGAGCATCGGGTCGCGGTGCGGCAGGATCTGTTTTACCTGTTCGTGGTCGTACTGCATGCCGGACTCGCTTTCGGGACCGCCCGCCGCGCAGGCGGGCTTTCTTCTAGTGGCAGTGGCCGCCGCCGTGGCCGCATCCGTGATCCTGTCCATGGTGGCCGCAGCTGTGCCCTTCGCCGTGGTCATGGTGATCGCAGTGCGCGTCCGGATCCCAGACCAGTTCTCCTCTTGCCAGCGCCTCGGCCGCCGCGTCCGCGCTGCCTTCGACCCCGCCGTAGACTGTGATGTCCGCCTCCGCCAGTGCCATCTGCGCACCGCCGCCGATGCCGCCGCAGATCAGCACATTGACGCCCCAGGATGTAAGGTCTCCCGCCAGCCCGCAGTGGCCGCCGCTTGCCGGAATGACGATCACGGAGCGGGTGATCTGCCCGTCTGTGACCTCATACACTTTGAACTGTTCCGCATGGCCAAAGTGCTGGAAGATCTGGCCGTTTTCATAGGGGATCGCGATTCTCATTTTCTGTCCTCTCTATTAGTCTTTCCTAAAATGCTTCTCTCTGTTCCTCCTGCAGGATCGCTTTGTCGACGATCTCCGCAAGTTTCTGCGCACCGGCGCTGTTCGGGTGGCAGCCGTCCACGAAGAGTTCATGCTGTCCTTCAAAGGCGGCATGCATATCGATATACCGCACCCTTTCCTCTGCCGCAACACGCTGCACGATCGGCAGGACCTCCTCCTGCAGCACGGACGCGCGCACTTTCCAGAGGCGTTCCCCGAGCGGGAACAGCGGCGTCGGGCTGAGCAGGATGACGCTTCTTACGTGCGGCAGTCCTTTGTACCGCCTGACGAGCATGCGCAGATCGTGCTCGTACTTCTCCGCATCCCAATGGCCGGCTTTCGTGTCGTTCGTGCCGAGCATCAGCACGACGATCTGCGGATCGAACGCAAGGCTCTTTTCGTAGATCTTCTCTTTTATGTACGGTTTGTTGCCGCTCCTTAGCGCGGTCCTGTCCGCAGCGCCGAAGTTGCCGACCGCGTAGCCGGCCCCAAGTCTTTTGCCGAGCAGATCCGGATAACTCTTCCACGGCTGCCCGTGCAGGAGAGATCCGTACGTGATGCTGTCGCCGACGCAGGCCACACGGATCTGGCCTTTTTCCGCTTTCGCGGGGATGTGCAGTTTGCCGCATGCGCCGAAGTATACCGCGGCAGCGGAAATCGTCAGCCCCGATGCCAGCGATGCAAAGATCCATCTCTTCTTCATCTGCGTGCTCCTTTCTTATTCCATCATTTCATCATTTGAATATCTCAAGCGACTCTTCGAGCCGTTCCCGGATATTGATATGCTGCGGGCAGACTTCTTCGCATGCCCCGCACTTGATGCATTCGTCCGCGGTCTTGCGCCCGTGCCCGCCGACCAGCCAGTTCAGCCGGCCCTTGGCCGCTTCGTGATCGCGGTACAGCGTCTCGACGTTCATCGCTGTGAAGGTGCCGGAGATGCCGATCTCCATCGGGCAGACCTTGGCGCAGTAATCGCAGGACGTGCACGGGATGAGCGGCACTTTGGCGAGCGCTTCCTGCGCATCCGCAACGGCTTTGCGCTGCGCTGCCGTGAAGCCCTCAAAGTCCTTCATGTAAGACAGGTTGTCCGCCATCTGTTCGACATTGCTCATGCCGGAGAGCACGACAGCCACGCCCGGCAGATCCGCCGCGAAGCGAATGCCCCACGACGCGAACGAACTGTCCGGCTCAGCCGCTTTCAGGATCTCCTGCACGGTGTCCGGCGGGTTGGCGAGCATGCCGCCCTTGACCGGTTCCATGACAATGACCGGTTTGCCGTGCTTCTGTGCGGTCTCGTAGACCCGGCGCGACTGGATCGCGTGATCCTCCCAGTCCGCGTAGTTGATCTGCAGCTGCACGAACTCCGCCTCGGGGTGCTTTGTCAGGATCTCGTCGAGTTCCTCCGCATTCGAATGGAACGAAAAGCCCAGGTGCTTGATCTTCCCGGCCGCCTTCTGCCCGAGCGCCCAGTTCCAGAGATCGAAGTCCTCGAAGAACTTCGTGCGGTGTTCGCCCAGGTTGTGCAGCAGATAGTAGTCAAAATAGCCCGCGCCGGAACGCTCCAGCGACAGGTCGAACTGCGCGATCGCATCCTCCCTCGTTTCGCACTTGATCCACGCCGCCATCTTCGTCGCGAGCGTGTAACTGTCCCGCGGGTAACGCTCCACGAGCGCCTTGCGGATCGCTTCTTCACTGCCGGTGTACGCCCAGGCGGTGTCAAAATAGGTGAAGCCGGCCTCCATGAACATGTCGACCATCTTCTTGACCTGTTCAACGTCGATCTCGTCACCGTTTTTAGGCAGACGCATCAGACCGAAGCCCAGCTTTTTCGTGTCGAATACCTTATTCTCCATTTCTTTCTCCTTATTCATGATGCTTCAACCGGATTTTATTCCTCCCTGCCGTCATCCCTCAGCAGCAGCGTCATCACCGCGATGCGCAGGCAGTCGTAAAATGCCTGGTTGCTGCTTGCCGGATCCAGCAGTTTATGAATCTTGTCTATGCGGTACCGTATGGTGTTCTTATGGCAGAACAGTTTTTCCGCCGCCTGCTCAAGGTCGCCGTCCGCCAGCACGAACACCTTGGCCGTCTCGTACAGGCTTTCCCGGTCGGAGAGGCGGCCATCCTCTTCACGCAACGGTTTCAGATACTGCCGGACACTGGCGTAGAGCGTCTTCGACGATGCTTCCGGCGCGAGGAACCGCATCACACCGAGGTTCTCATACCGCTCACTTTTCGTCCCCTTCAGCACCGCCGCCCGGTGCGCATAAAACGCTTCGCGGACCGCTGTGTCGAACGCTGTATCCAGAGGAAGCACCTCGCTGATACCCTTGACATTCGCCTCTTCCGAAAGACCCAGCCGCAGCAGGACATCTTCCTTGAAGATGCGCATTCCCTCGGCATCCCCGTCTTTGCGGCTGAGCAGGAGCATGCCGCCGTTCCGGAATCGGCAGAGCGAGACCCGGTCGGTCAGTTTGCGGTCCTGCAGGAGCCGCTTTTCAAACCGGGCAAGATCCGCATTGCGCGATTCTCCGGCTGCACCGCTGCCCGCCAGGGAAAAGCAGACCGCCTGCACATAGCTGCTCAGCCTGCCGGCCAGCGAACTCCTGAGACGCTTTTCCTCCTGCGCGGACAGTTCCCCCGCGATCAGCTGCGTCAGACGCTGTTCGATCTCCGTCTCCGTCAGATCCTTGCCGACCGCCTTCTTGACCGCCAGCACGATCTCCTCAAAGAACGCGTCGTCTGTGATCATGAACAGCGGGAAGCCGTGTTCGTCCGCGTACCGGACCGCCCGTTCGGGCAGCGCGCCGTAAAAGATCGGTTTATAGGCGAGACAGGCGACACCGAGATGGTCCAGTGTCTCAATGGAATCGCACAGCAGCTCCGGATCTTCCCGCGCATACAGCAGACTGGAAAGCGCGATGCTGCCGCCTTTGAGCAGCACCTCCCGCTGGAAATCGATCCCTTTGCAAAGCTCAAAATCCAGCAAAACGGTCATGTCCGCTTCCCGGTCGAGTCCGTCTGCCCCGGCGATCAGTCTGAAGCCCGCGAACTCCGGCATTTTGAGATAGTCTCTCACTCTCATTTTCTGTCCCCGCTTTCTGGCTACATTGTAGCAATAAACGCCAGGCAACGCAAAAGGACTGCAGCTGTCTGCAGTCCTTTGCGGATCGTATTTCACGTGCCTGTGCACGCTTACTTCGCCGCTGCGCTTATTTTTCGCTGAGGCGGCCGTAGATCGCAGCTTTTTCTTCGAGGAACTCGTCGATCAGGGCGAGGCCTTTTTCGAGTTCTTCTGCATGGGAAAGGGTGATACGGAAAGTGTTGGGCATCTCGAAGCAGTCGCCCTGGCAGACCAGTACGCCCTTCTCATCGAGGAGCTGATCGCCGAATTCCGTCGCGTTCATATCGATATCATAGTGGATCAGGTAGGTGGTGCCGTGCGCTTCCGCGTACTGCTTGAGGTACGGATGGCCTTCGAGCCACTTGTCGACGATCACCTTGTTGCTGTTGACGATGTTCCGGCTTCTCTCAAAGATCTTGTCGACATGTTCAAGACCGACCGCGAAAAGCATCTCGTCAAAGACGCCGCCGCAGATCGAGTCGTACGACCGGCGGTTGAACAGATTCCAGCGCATTTCCGGATCGTGGCAGACGATCCAGCCAACACGCAGACCCGCCATCGAGTAGATCTTGGAAGAACTGCAGGTGACGATCGCCTTGTCGTAAATAT
>JAWRJC010000043.1:0-21333 GCA_040307715.1 Clostridiales bacterium
GCGGATGTCCGGCGCAAATTGGTGAGACGGAGCGATTCTTCCTCGAGAAGGCTTTCGACAGTCTTCTTCTCCAGCGCCACGCTCTCGATGTCGGACTCGAGGGACTGCAGCTGACGCAGTTCTTTCTCCAGGTTTTCCTTGTGCTCAAGGATCGCTTCGATGGTATCACCGTACTTTTTCTTCATCTGGCGGATGAGGTAGAGGCGGTCATTCGCCTCGTCGAGTGCGGCGGTGGAAATCGTGCAGTTGTCGCGGGAGGCGCGCAGTCTGCTGCAGAGATCGTCAAAGCGGTAATAGATATCCGAGAACTCGTCCTCGTACATAGCGGCGTCTTTGGAGAGGTGCGCGGCTTGTTTGACATCGCGGACCACATTCATGATCGCATCCGCGGCGTTGAATTCGGTTTCTCTTGCGCTGTTATACGCCTGCGCCAGCGCCGAATAGATCTCTTCGCGGTGCTGCATTTCCACGATGGTGTCTTCGAGTTTGGCGTCCTCACCGGGAATCAGCTGCGCTTCGTTGATCTCAAAGATCTGGTAATTCATGAAATCCTTGCGGCGCTCGTTGTCGACCGTCATCTCTTCCAGTTCCTGAAGACGCTGGCTGACTTCCATGTACTGCTGATAGAGTTCGGAGACTTTTTCCTTGCTCTGACGGATCAAGTTCGCCTCGTAACTGTCGATCAGTTTGATGTGATTGGCCGTATGGAGCAGGTACTGGTTGTCGTATTGCCCGTGGATGTCGGCGATCCTGCGCGCAAGTTTGTTGAGCTCGCCCAAAGAAACGATCTCACCGTCGACTTTGGCGAGGCTCTTGCCGTTCGCGTAGACTTCACGGGTGATGAGGACTTCGCGGTTGTTGACCTCGGCGATCATCTGGATGACAGCCTTGTCACAGCCGGTGCGCACATAGGTCGTATCGGCGCGCGCGCCGAGTGCCAGGCTGATGGCGCCGATGACAACGGACTTTCCGGCACCGGTCTCACCGGTGATGATGTTCAGCCCGTTGTGGAAATCGACTTCGATCGTATCGATGGTCGCATAATCTTTGATCAGTACGTGGGAAATCATAATGCTCTCCGTTATTTACAGTAAAATAATTATAGTCATATTGAGCCACAGCGCCTATCTTAAGGCCTTCTGCTTAATTTATTTCATCATTTCGTCGAACGCCTTCATAACCGCCGGGATGTGATCCTCGTGATCGACGATGAGCAGCAGGGTGTTGTCACCGGCGATGCTGCCGACGATATGCGGGAAGTCGACTGAATCGATGGCTTCACCTGCGGCGCTCGCGCAGCCGGACAGGGTGTTGACGACGATCAGATTGCCGGCGGGGGTGATCTTGGTGATGGTCTCACGGAAGATCTTTACGAACCGTTCGCTGATGAAACCATTCCCCCTGAGCTGGGAGTACTGGTATTTGCCTTCCGGTGAAAGCGTCTTGATCAGCTGCAGCTCCTTGATGTCGCGTGAAACGGTCGCCTGTGTCACATCATAACCGGCGTCCTTGAGGAGCTGGCAGAGTTGTTCCTGTGTCTCCACCGCTGTTTTGGAAATCAGTTCTAAGATCTTGTTCTGTCTGGAATACCTCATGAATCGCCCCTCCGTTGCGGACCTAATACTTATTCACAATAAAGTATACCATTGCAGAAGAGGTGCGTCCATGTAAATCCGGTGAAGATTTGGCACCGCAATGACAATCTTCCGGGGTATGTAAGAATTCGATGTCAATTTAACCAAGCTACACGAAGACGAAAATCGGTAAACTGTTAAATTTAGAGTTGATAAAAATGCACTAAAACAGCGGCTAAATTGATATAGAAATCGGTAAACTGTTAAATTTAGAGTTGATGACACCGTTACCGGCAGCAAAAGCAGACGAACAGAACGTCTGCTTTTTTATTAAACGACAAGAGGAGGAACCATGGAAAAAGAAAACAAAGAGAAAATGGACGAAATCGTTCAGGATATTTCCACCAAAGAATCTGGTGAAGAACCAAAAGAAATGGATTCTGCTGAAGAAAAAGCAGCACAAAGCAAGAGTAAGAAGCCTGTAATAATCGCCATCATTGCACTGGCAGCAGGGCTCGTCATCGGTGGTATCGTTGGATTGCTTGTAACAAATGGCGCGTTCGATAAGAAAGTGGATGAAGAGAAGTTCTGCAAACAGACGACTGAGCAACTCGAAGAAACCTCAGACGATACCGCAGAAGATACTAATGCTAAAAGTGCAATCACAAATGATGAGGCAGGACAGCTGCTTTTGAAAGCACTTCAAGCGAGATGGAAATATGCAGATTCTTTTGATGATAAGTATGAAACTGATGTAGTCAAAATGTATCAAGGTGCAATCGATCAGGAACTCAGCGTTTTGTCGCAATGCAAAGGGCAAGAGTTCGAGGATGAAAGCGTTGAAACAGCAATGAACGACTACATTTCTACACTTGAAAAACAAAAGGAAGTGGTTGAAAAAGATGCTGATGATCTTGGCACTTTATGGTATAACCTTTCCGTCTTGAGTAAACAAAGACAAAAGAGCCTTATGAATGCAGTAGATGCGACAGGCTTGGAGTTCAAAGGAGAGGATGCAGAAAACTATAAAGAAGCAACGGATGGTTCTGCTTTGCCCAATATTCCAGAAGATGCAGAGATTGTTGATGAAGCGTTCACGATCCTACCCGAAGAAACAAAAGTCGAGCATTCATATGACGATGTTCTTGAGGTGAGAATAAAAGTTCGTAACAATTGTAAATTCACATACCCAGGTTATGGCGTTGAATTTCGTGTAAAAGACAAGGATGGAGTTGTAAAAGAAAGCAATGGAATGGCTTATATTGAACAATTCAGTGGGGAGACAACTGCATTTACCGAAGATATCGGAAATCGTGATATCAAAGAGGGCGACACAATTGAAATTTACGGGTATAGCATCAGCCTTGAAGAAGGATACGCTGACGAAGTGATTCTTGCAAAACCAGTTGTGATCGAAGTGTTTAGATAGTTGGCACCAGCCTTCTTTTGCCAAAAGAAAACCGCCCCGAAGGGCGGCTTTTAGTCGAAGCATCTGTCGAACAGCTGGAGTAGCATGTAAATGTCAGATTGATCACCTGATTCGTACTGCGGGCGAAGCGGATCGTCCGGGAAATCGAAGCCGTCGTAGGGCATCATGTTGCGGAAGCTAGTCTCCGGACGCTTCCTGGCTCTCAGGACAGGCGGCCTTCTGGCTGCGCTTATATATAAGGCCTTTGTTCTCAGGTTCTTGAAGGAGTAGCCTCTGCCGACACCGTTGATTTGTTTAATGAGAGCGTTGAGGCCTTCAGTCGCGGCATTCGTGTAAGAGGAGGCGTATACAAAATAGTTGAGGATCTCTTTTTTCCATCTGCTAAACATCTTTGCGAATTCACGGAACTTATCATAAGCGTCGTCTTCCGGGATGTTATCGAGCAGTTTTTTGAAGTTTTCCTCTGCTTCGGCTTTTGTTTTGGAATCGCCGTAGATGGCCTCGGCACGTTCTTTCACAAGGCGGAGCTTATTGAGTTCCGGAAACTCCATGCAAAGCTGGGCCATAAGGGACAGCCTTTTGGGATCGAGCTTCAGTTTATCGGTGCTGAACTTGAAAAGGTAGGCGTCCTTACCCATAGCTCTGAGAAGGGCTTCTTTAAGATCCTTGTCTTTGCCGGCAGGCATCACAGACACCTTGTCCTTAAGTTCTGCGTAAATCGCTTTTCTGGCGGATTCGGTGGCTCTATAGATGTATGCGACGACATGGAACTTGTCGATAACGATTATTGCATCTGCCAGCCATTCTTCGACGACGCTTTTGTAGCCTGTTGACATGTCCATGCAGACGATTTTGATGTTCTTGTCGTAGTCCTTCATCGAAACGATCGCACGTGCCATAGTGGCTTTTTTACGATCTTCGGTCATCTCTATCAAGGTGCCTTTTTCGATGTCAGTGAATACGCCGCGCATCTTGTGACCAATATGGGTCTCGTCCATTCCGAGGACCCTCGGCGCAACCAGCACTCTTGTGGCATCAAGAGCCTCTCCGTACTCTTCAAGGATAGCGGAAACGGTAGGGATGGAGATCCCGAACTCTTCCGCCGTGGCTTTGAATTGCCCCTCAAGAGCGCGTTTTGCGATGTACTCCTCAAGTCGTTTGGTGATTTGAGCTCGTTCAGCTACAAACTGGTACGGGTGCCGGAAAACAGCTTCGCATTCCTTACATTTGTAGCGCTTGGAACTCAAGATAAGATCGATGCTCTTGACCCCCATGGAGATGTCATGGATATACCTGGGGATCCCGGCGCCGCCATGCACGAGCTTGCCGTAGCACCCGCACTTAGGGCAGGGGCCGGTGTATGCCTCTAACGGCTCACATTCAACGTAGATTACATCAGGTTCGTCCTCATAATAAAAAGCACCGACTTCACGTATTTCGTCGATGTTAAGATGAGGAGGGTCGATGGTGACCTTCTTTCTAGTGTCTGCCATAATGATACCTTCCCATAAAAATCCAAACACGCCAAGTTTCGGTTTTGGCTCTTCAAGTATAACACGAACGCGTGTTCGAGAGAGCGTGAAAAATAAACTTTTAGCGGACTTATGTGTTCTTTTTGTGTATTTAATTATAGAGTGTTGGAATACTAGTGTTTTCAATTCATCCGAGTAAATAGTTGACACTAATAAATGTTATGTTAAACAGCATACACAAATGCTTAAGTATCAACGATGATAGATCCTGCAGCTTGATCACTCGAAGACGCTGGCCTCATGGTATACTTGGAAGCGGAGGATTGCCATGAAGACGATAGACGAGATCACGCTCGAGTTTTGCGGCGCTGAACCGCCTAAGCCGATACACGCGCTGAATGACGATATATCGGCGGTTGCACAAATGAAAAAACTCGTGAAAATACTCAAATACGATGAAGAAGACTTGCTGGAGCTTTCCGCATGCGCCGGCGTGGGCGTAGTCGCGTGCTGGCATAACAATTATCGATTCTGCCGTGATGGGGGTATACCACCGTTCAAGATGTACCAGGACGGCGCTCTTTTGGCTGCAATGTCGGAAGAGGGGCAAATCATAAAGGCGTGGGCGGAAGAGAACTTGTCGAAAGTGCTGGCTGATGTGGATGCTTGCGAGTCCGAAGAAGAGGGCGCAAAGCTTTGGATCGCGTACTGTGCGGCTGCGTACCGATACGGGATGGCCATAGAACAACAAATCATGGACATAGAATCGGCATAGACCGGCTTTTTTGTTGTCGGGCGTTATCATATATTATCAATTCTTTTTACCAATTTATAAAACGTTGTAAATTCAACGTTTAATCGTGTTGACGATACAATATTGTTGTGGTACAATCAACATGTAAGAAAAAGTCACAGCATAGGAGAGGCGCATGTCTTTGATATCGACAACAACATATCCGGTGAAGCCGGTCATAAAACTGCTTCTTACGGATAAGACAACAAAGAAGAATATCATCTTCGCGACAAACGCCTACGAAGAGGTGGGGCCTGAGTTCAAAGAAACAAGCGAACTCACGGTCGACAAGTTGGTGAGAATGAGGCTTCTTCCGAGAGTGGAAAAGGAACTCGAGCACCAGCGAAACAGAACAAGATCCAAAGCGGAAGTGTTCACACCATCGTGGGTATGCAACAAGATGAACAACCACTGCGATGAGGAGTGGTTTGGAAGAAAAGACGTATTCAACAAGGAGTGCGGAGATACCTGGGAAGTCACGGAGGGAAAGATTGAATTCCCGGAAGACCACGACTGGAAAGAGTATGTGGATTCCAGGCGGATCGAGATCACCTGCGGCGAAGCTCCATACATAGTTTCCCGCTACGATGCGACCACAGGAGAAGTACTTGCTGTAAAGGATAGAATCGGCATTCTGGACCGCAAACTCCGCATTGTGGGTGAGAATACCACAAGCGAAGAAGAGTGGCTTAAATGGGCAGAGAGAGCCCTCCAGAGCGTCTACGGATACGAGTTCCAAGGGGACAACCTGCTGATAGCGAGGATCAACCTGCTGAACACCTACGTAGACTACGCGAAGGATAAATGGAACAGAGAACCGGATGCTGCAGAACTGCGGAAGATTGCCAACATCATAGTGTGGAACTTCTGGCAGATGGACGGGATATCGGGGACGATACCGTTTGGAACACCGGAAAGTGAAGAAGGGGTCCAGACATCTTTCTTCGATACTGAGATCCAAGGCGGCGAGGAAGAAACGCCTGTCTGCAGGATCTACGACTGGAGAAGTAAAGAATCGATAAAGTATACCGACATCAAGAAAGGGAGCAGATAGATGAAATTTGACTTTGCGATAGGCAACCCGCCGTACCAAGAAATGAAAGAAGGAACATCTGATAGTCCGGTTTATAACGACTTTATGGACGCAGCATATACAGTGGCAGAAAAAGTCGAATTGATAACACCGGCGAGGTTCCTTTTCGATGCCGGGAAAACGCCGAAGGCATGGAATGAGAAAATGCTTAATGATGAACACTTCAAAGTGTTAGAGTTTGAGCAAGATAGTTCTAAAGTTTTTGCTAACACGGATATCAAAGGTGGTGTGGCAGTAACTTATCGTGACAACAAGAAACAATTTGGAGCAATAGAAGTTTTTACATCCTTCAAAGAGCTCAATAGTATTCGCGAAAAAATAGTTTCTGATAAAGGGTTTAAACCATTTAGTGAATTGGTATTTGCGCCCGAGAGCTATAAGTTCAATGAAACTCTACATGAAGACTATCCAAACCTTAGGTATAAGAAAGAAAACGGAGTGGAAAAAGGCGTTTTGAGCAAGGGACACGACTACGATGTTGTAACAAATATCTTCACAAAACTGCCTGAGGTCTTTTCTGATAACAGAACGCAAACAAAACAATGTGGCTTTGTTGGGTTAATAGGCAATCGCAGATACACTAAGTGGATAGATGAAAAATATATCCGCCCTCATGAGAACCTTGGAAAGTATAAAGTGATACTTCCGAAAGCGAATGGAAGCGGTGCTATCGGGGAAGTACTAAGTACACCCCTTATCGGGGAACCTCTTATCGGGCATACCCAATCCTTTATAAGTATCGGTGCATTTGAAACAAAGGGGGAAGCAGTTGCGGCTTTGAAATATATCAAAACGAAGTTTGCAAGAGCTGCTCTCGGCATATTAAAAATAACACAAGATAACAAAAGAAAAGTATGGAGATATGTTCCGCTGCAGGACTTCACCGACAAGTCCGACATCAACTGGAACGTATCGATCGCGAACATCGATAAACAGCTCTATAAGAAATACAACCTGACAGAAGAAGAAATCAACTTCATCGAGACACACGTAAAGGAGATGGAATAATGCAGGCTCCGAAAATCAAGACAACAGAGAAAGTAGTTCCGATGATCTACGCATATACCACTCCTGAAATCGCAAGACATGACGGGTGGACGAAGATCGGTTACACCGAGCAGGACGTTGAGAAGAGAATCGGGCAGCAGACAAACACAGCGGACGTTACATATAACCTTGAATGGAAAGGGAACGCTGTATTTGATGATGGATCCGGCGAGACATTTAAGGATACAGACTTTCATTCCTACATGAGAAAGAACGGTGTCGAGCAGGAAGAAGGCAAGAACAACGAATGGTTCCACATTACAGGCCCTGCCTCGAGGAACATGTTCTACGATTTTCGTTCTGACCACGGTATCCTCAAGAACGTACCGACAGTCAAGCCTTATACGCTCAGAAAAGAGCAGGAAATGGCTGTTGCTAAGACACTTAAATATAAAGATGCCCACGAAAACGGCGAGTTTCTTTGGAATGCAAAACCGAGATTCGGAAAAACGCTTGCGGTCTACGACTTCTGCAAACGGGCGGGGGCTAAAACGGTGCTGGTCGTTACGAACAGACCGGCGATCGCAAACTCGTGGTATCAGGATTATATGCAGTTTATGGGGCCACAGTCCGGATACTGCTTTGTCAGTGAAGTAAGCGCACTTAAAGGCCGTAAGGGCGTGATGTCAAGATCGGACTACATCAACGCGGTCACAAAAGCAGATGGGCCCAAGGGCTGCATCGAGTTTGTCAGTCTGCAGGACATGAAGGGTTCGATGTACTTCAGTACGAACGGCATTGACAAACTCGTTGAAGTTGCAAACATGACATGGGATGTACTGGTCATCGACGAGGCCCACGAAGGCGTAGACACGTACAAGACGGACGTCGCGTTTGACCGCATCAAAAGACACTTCACGCTCCATCTTTCCGGCACACCGTTCAAGGCACTTGCCAACAGCAAGTTCCCGGACGATGCGATCTTCAACTGGACATATGCAGACGAACAGAAAGCAAAAGAAGAATGGGACGAGTCTCAGGAGACCGAGAACCCGTATGCAGTGCTTCCGCAGCTTAATCTGTTCACGTATCAGATGTCCGAGATCGTAAGGGAGGAACTGAAAAGAGGCATTGAGATCCAGGGCGAGACAGAAGAATACGCCTTCGACCTCAACGAGTTCTTTAGAACGAACAATGGAAAGTTTGTTTATAGCAGCTCGGTCGACAAGTTCCTTGATGCTCTGACGATGCAGAAGAAGTTTCCGTTCTCCACTGAGGATCTGCGCAGCGAACTCAAGCATACGTTCTGGCTTCTTGACAGAGTAGACAGCGCAAGAGCGCTTGCAAAGAAGCTGCAGGAACATCCTGTGTTCAAGGATTATGAGATCATTCTCGCGGCGGGCGATGGCAAGATCGATGATGCCGATGAAAGCGAACGCTCATACGACAAGGTCGTTGATGCTATAAAGAAGCATGAGAAGACCATTACACTCTCTGTAGGTCAGCTCACTGTAGGCGTTACGATCCCTGAGTGGACAGGTGTGCTGATCCTTTCCAACATCAAGAGCCCGGCGCTTTACATGCAGGCTGCGTTCCGTGCACAGAACCCGTGCCTGTTTACAGATGGTTCGTCCTTCTTCCGCAAGGAAAACGCTTACGTCTTCGACTTTGACCCGGCGAGAACGCTGACGATCTACGAAGAGTTTGCTAACGACCTTACTGCTGGCACAGCGGCAGGAAGAGGCAGCCTTGACGACCGCAAGGATAACATCAAAACGCTCCTCAACTTCTTCCCGGTCATCGGTGAAGATGAAGATGGCGAACTGATCGAACTTGATGCTGAAAAGGTCCTGACGATTCCGAGAAAGATCCGCTCTGTGGAAGTCGTAAGAAGAGGCTTCATGAGCAACTTCCTGTTCCAGAATATCTCCCAGGTATTCGGAGCACCGCAGGAAGTCATGAAGATCATCGAGAAGTTCGAACCGCCTAAAGAGAGCAAAGGCGATGTCCACCTTGCACCGGAAGTGGAAAAAGATCTCTTCATCAATAAGGATGGTGAAGTGGATCCGCCGGACGAATACGTCGTAGGAACGGCTGCGGAAATCTTTGGTGATAAAATCACCGATGTCACGACTGCCGTGACGGAGACTGTGGAAAGAGCAGAGACCGAGCAGACAACTCCTAAGAACGCTGCAGAAGAGCTGAAAGAAGCTGTCCGCAGCATAGTCAGAGAAGATGTCGTAGACAAGGTCAAAGATACTTACGCCGGACAGATCAAGGCATCTGATGAGAGACGCATCGAGCGCCAGATCAATGAAAAGACAGACCGCGCGATCGACAAGCAGTTTACGGACCACGAGATCGAAAAAGGCATCATCGAAAAGCAAAGAGAAGAAGCCATGCAGGCTCGTCACGAGACTGGCAGAACGACCGAAGATATCGATAGAGAATTTGATGCCAAGCAGGAAGAAGAGAAGAAGGCCTTCCAGGATAAACTGAATGCAGCGATCACGACAGCGGTCGAAGAGCAGAAAAAGGAAGCTGTTAAGACCGTTGAGAAGACCATCAAGGAAAAGGAAAAGAGAACGATCGAAGACGGCATCAGAGACCATCTTCGCGGCTTCTCAAGAACGATTCCGTCGTTCCTCATGGCATATGGCGAAAATGAAGTGACGCTTGCAACGTTCGATGGCATCGTGCCGGGCGGCGTATTCAAAGAGGTCACCAGCATCACGCTTGACGAGTTCCGGTTCCTTCGCGACGGCGGTGACTATACGGATGATGAAACGGGTGAAGAAAAGCACTTTGCTGGACAGCTCTTCGATCCGGTGGTCTTCGATGACTCGGTAAAAGAGTTCCTGTCTCTTAAAAAGAAGCTTGCGAACTATTTCGACGAGAAAGCCATTGAAGATATCTTCGATTACATCCCGCCGCAGAAGACCAACCAAATCTTCACTCCGAAAATGGTTGTAAAGCGCATGGTAGACAGCCTCGAAGAAGAGAACCCCGGATGCTTCGATGACCCAGATAACACCTTCATTGACCTCTATATGAAGTCTGGACTTTACATCACGGAAATCGTAAAAAGGCTCTTCCAGAGCGAGAGAATGAAACAGCTGTTCCCGGATGACAAAGCACGGCTCAGGCATATCTTTGAGAAGCAGGTCTATGGACTGGCACCGACGGAGATCATCTACAAGATCGCTGTCAGTTTCATCCTTGGCTTCTCGGAAGACGCTGGAGTGGAAAAGCATAACCTCAGGAAAGCAGATGCACTTCCTTATGCAAAAGAGGGACGGCTGCAGGAACTGCTCGACGAACTGTTTGGCGAGTGAGGTGATAAAAATGCCTAGAGCAAAAAAAGATGCTAAGAATCTGAACATCAAACTTGACCGCACTATCCACGAACGGCTGGACCAGTTCTGTGAAGAGAACGGCATGTCTAAAACGTATGCTATAGAAAAAATCTTAAAGAAGTTCTTTGACGAGTATTCTGAGATTCCGAGTGATGAGAAAAACGAAAAGGAGAGAACCTACTGACATCTATAGTAAGAACAAATACCTTTCGCGTTTGATTTGAGCCAAAGTATAAGAAAACAGCGCCCGTAGAAGGCGCTGTTTTCGTGTTTAAGAGGTTTTTGGAAAGGTAAAGGGTTCTTTACAGGCTGTGGAATCAAGCCACATACCTGGCATCGATTTCCCGCAGTTCTTCTTTTGCTCTGTCGACGTATCCGGCCATGCCAAGCAGCTTGGCTGCCAGACGGGCGTCGGCAAACTCCTGAGCAGAGATGACATTCTCAATGCCGGCATTATGAAGTACCCTGTAGGCAATGTATCTTGGGAGCTCATAGTCAGCCTCGAGGGCATCAAGCACAGCTGTCAGAAAAGTGACGTGCTCGCTCACACAAGCGACGATATCATAGTTGCAATCGAGAAGCAGCACCGTGGCGATAAAGTCGCTGCCCTCGGCGATCAGTTTGAGCGCCAGAGTGAGCTGGTAATTAGTCATCTTGCGTTCAGCGTACTCGTATGCCTCTTCCGGGCATGCGCTCAATGGCTTTTTGGTTTCGTTTCCCATGCTATTCTCCTTTCATGTCATCTGGTGTAAGGGACCGTAAGATTTCGAGAGCTTCTTCTTCAGAAAGTCTGTCGAAACCGTAGGGCTCATTATCAAGAAGGTCTTCGTACATATCGCGAAGCTGATCGGCAAGATCAAACCTTCCGCGCTCTTCGCATTTATTGATGAGCTTTATGATCTCGTTCACCCTGGCTTTTTCGGACGGTTTGCCATTGATGATCCTCCACTCCTTAGGCGTAAAGCCTTCTTTATAGGCTGCAATCCTGTCCGCGGTCTGCTTTCTGACTGCGGCTTTCTGCTTATCGAATTCGCCGGGCTCCGGTACGATCCGATGGGCATAATTGGCGATTCTGATCCAGTAGGGAGTGGATTTTTTCATTAGGGTTTATTCCTTTCTTTGAGATCGTCCGGGGTGAGATCCTCCAGGATGTCGAGAGCTTCTTCCTTAGGAAGCCTGTCGATGTGGTAGGGATCCTCATAGAGATACTCATACATATCGCGAAGCTTGTCTGCGATGTCGAACCGCCCGTAGTCTTCAGCCTTGTTGATGAGTTTGGTGACTTCGGTCGTTCTGATGTTGTGGGCTCGTTCGCCGTTAATGATTTCCCATTCCTTGTTAGTGAAGCCTTCTACATAGCCTGCACTTCTTCTTGCGCTGATTTTCGCATTATTGAGGCGGATTGTTTCATGACTGTCTGACGGAACGATGCGGTGTGCGCCGTCGGCGATCCTGATCCAGTAGGGAGCGGATTTTTTCATAAAGCTACTTATTTTCCTTTAGGTCATCCGGCGTGAGAGCATCAAGGATGGCAAGAGCTTCTTCTTCTGTCGGTTCACCAGGCACGGAAGGGTGAAAGAGATCACCGTAAATGGTGTAGATGTACTCGGCCAGATCATAGAACCCGTAGTCGAGCGCTTTGTCGATCAGTCTTGAGATGTCGATGTCAGTAAGAGGATAGCGGTATCTTTGACGGATGATCGCTTTTTCACGTCCAGTGAAGAAGCTTTCGTACCGGGACAGGTCGATTCCGATTTTTTCCATGATGTGGTCCTCACGCAGGTCACAATATCTTCTGCAAAAAGTTTATCGCAAGTGCCATCAACTTTTCAGCAGATAGGAGCAAATCGGGTTCTCAAAAGGGGGTGAAACAACCAAAACAACTTTTACACACATTCTTTAAATATTGTTAATTATATGTCAATCAACTCTGGATTTAACATATCCATCTTCCGCACAGCATTTACAAACATATGTTCTTATGCTATACTCGAGATGCACAGGATCACTCTGCAGCCGGTTTCCAGGCTGACCGTATCAGGTGCGGAGGGAATTATGCGGATATTGGGACTCGATCCCGGCTATGCCATCCTTGGATGGGGCGTACTGGATTTCAATAAAGGCAAGTTCAGACCGGTGGCGTACGGATCGGTGACGACAGAAGCGGGGGAGCCGATGCCTGCAAGGCTGGGCAAACTTTATGCATCTGTCATGGAGATCATCGCAGAGTACGAGCCGGAGGTCGCGGCTATCGAGGAACTTTTCTTCAACCGCAACGTCACGACCGCCATCATGGTTGGCGAAGCACGGGGCGTTGCTATCTTGGCATGCAATAATTCCGGCATCGATCTGGCGGAGTATACACCGGGCCAGATCAAGCAGGCGGTCACCGGTTACGGCAAGGCGGAGAAAAAGCAGGTCCAGTTCATGGTCAAGTCTCTGCTGGGGCTGAAAGAAGTTCCAAAGCCGGACGACACGGCAGATGCGGTCGCCGCGGCGATCTGCCACGGGTTCAGCGCCCAGGGCGCGGCGAACAGCCGGCTGTCGGAACTCATCGCGAAAGCAAAGTAAAGGAAAAGAGTATGATACGCTATTTGAAGGGGATACTTGCAGCGCGCAGCGAGTCAGCTGCCATCATCGATGTGAACGGCATCGGCTACCGGGTCTTCATCCCGTCCAACAGCAGCCTGTACCTGCATCAGACCGGCGATGAGGTGACAGTGTTCACGCACATGGCGGTTCGCGAGGACGATGTTTCGCTGTACGGCTTTGGCAGTGACGGCGAACTGGAACTCTTTGAGCAGCTCATCACGGTCAACAGCGTCGGCAGCAAGGCGGCGATGGCGATTCTCTCTGCCATGCCTGTTACAGAGGTCAAGAAGGCCATCATGTTCGAAGATGTGGACATGATCACCCGTGCGAACGGCATCGGCAAGAAGACCGCCCAGAAGATCGTCTTCGAACTCAAAGACAAGATCGGTACCGTTGTAGCGGAGGAGCAGGGCTATCAGCTGAACGAGATCCTGCCGGAAGCCGGCAGCAACAAAGACAGCGCGATCGAGGCGTTGATGGGGCTTGGTTTCTCCCGGGCGGAAGCCGCCGAATCGCTGAAGGGCGTCACAGACGAAGACCTGTCCGTTGAGGAATATATCAAGCAGGCATTGAAAAACCGCGGTTGATCCTTGCGGTATAAGTATAAAAAGGAATCAATATGGAAATCGGAGAACGCATCACATCCATGGAACTCGAGACCGGCGAAGAAATGCAGGAAGCAGGCCTTCGTCCGCAGACACTGGATGACTATATCGGACAGCAGACTGTCACAGACAATCTGAAGGTCTTCATCGAAGCCGCGAAGCGGCGCGGGGAACCTTTGGATCATCTTCTGTTTTACGGTCCTCCCGGCCTGGGTAAAACAACGCTGGCCGGCATCATCGCGAAGGAGATGGGGGTCGACATCCGCATCACGAGCGGCCCGGCCATCGAACGGGCAGGTGACCTCGCTGCGATCCTGACCAATCTGAATGAGAACGATGTCCTGTTCATCGACGAGATCCACCGCCTGAACCGCAGCGTCGAAGAAGTGCTGTACTCGGCGATGGAAGATTATGCACTGGATATCATCATCGGCAAAGGTCCGTCGGCCAGATCGATCCGGCTGGATCTGTCAAAGTTCACACTGGTCGGCGCAACGACCAGAGCCGGCAGTCTGTCGGCACCGCTGCGCGACCGTTTCGGGGTGGTCTGCAAGTTTGAGATCTATACGGTCGAAGAGCTCAAGAAGATCATCCGCCGTTCCGCAGTGATCTTGGGCGTGGATATCGATGAGCCTTCTCTGACAGAGATCGCGATGCGTTCCCGCGGGACACCGCGTATCGCCAACCGTCTCCTGAAGCGCGTCCGCGACTTCAGCCAGGTCAAGGGCAACGGGTCGATCGACCTCGCCATCACCATGACAGCGCTGGAGGCGATGGGCGTCGACAAGCGCGGCCTTGAGAACCTGGACCGTGAGATCCTCAAGGTGATCATTGAGCGGTTCCACGGCGGTCCGGTGGGCATCGACACCATCGCTGCAGCTATCGGCGAGGAACGTGTGACGATCGAGGATGTCTATGAGCCATACCTGATCCAGACCGGTTTCCTGTACCGTACCAAGCAGGGACGCGTCGTATCCGAGCTTGGCTATCAGCACCTCGGCCTGACATCGCTGCCGATCGCGCAGCTGTACGGGGACGAATAAGGGCGCTCCGCGGGAAGAAAAGTACCGCAGACCGCACACGCAGCAAGGGAATGACAAAGATTTGAGAATGAGACTATGGACGTAAAAGATTTTGATTATGAACTGCCGGAGGAACTGATCGCGCAGACACCGGCGGATAAAAGAGATACTTCCAGGCTGATGATCCTGGACAGAAAAGCGGGCACCGTTCAGCATGCCCACTTTTATGATATTGTGAATGAACTGCAGCCTGGTGATGTGCTGGTCATGAACGACAGCCGCGTCATCCCGGCGCGCATCTTCGGCACCAAGCGGGGAACGGGGGCGCATATCGAATTCCTGCTGACCAAAGATCTGGGCGGCGATCTGTGGCAGACGATGGTCCGGCCCGGCAGACGGCTGCATCCCGGAGACATCGTGGACTTCGGAGACGATCTGTCTGCGGAGATCATCGAGACCATGGACGGCGGGACGCGCAAAGTGCGGTTCCGGTACGAAGGTGTCTTCATGGAAACGCTCAGCAAGATCGGCAGCATGCCGCTGCCGCCGTATATCCGCCGCGAAGCCGGCGAGACCGATAAAGAACGCTACCAGACCGTTTATTCGAAGATCGACGGGTCTGTGGCAGCGCCGACGGCGGGACTGCATTTTACCAAAGAACTGCTCAGGCATATCGAAGAAAAGGGCGTCAAACTGGCCTATGTGACACTGCACGTGGGGATTGGCACCTTCCGTCCGGTCAAGGCGGAGAAGGTGGAAGACCACCACATGCACTTTGAGGAATACTTCATCGACGAAGAGACGGCGAAGACGATCAACGATGCCAAAGCGGCGGGCGGCCGCATCATCGCGGTCGGCACCACATCGACCAGAACGCTCGAGAGCAGCACGGACGAAAACGGTGTGGTCCATGCAGGTCATGGCAATACAGATATCTTTATTTATCCGGGATACAAGTTCAAGGCGGTGGATGCGCTCATCACGAACTTCCACCTGCCCAAGTCGACGCTGATGATGCTGATCTCGGCGCTCTATGACCGGGAAAAGATCCTCGAGGCGTACCGCGAAGCGGTGAAGGAAAGATACCGCTTCTTCAGCTACGGCGACGCGATGTTCATCAAGTAACACAGACGACCATAACGGGGTGAGAGAATGGCAAGCGCAGTACTGTATAAACTGATCAAAAAAGACGGCCGCGCAAGACGCGGTGAGATCACGACGCCGCACGGCACGATCCAGACGCCGGTCTTCATGCCGGTCGGCACTGCCGGTGCGGTCAAGGCGATGAAGCCGGAAGATGTCAAGAAGATGGGGGCGGAGATCATTCTCGGCAACACCTATCATCTTTACCTGCGGCCGGGGCACGAACTCGTCCGCGAAGCCGGCGGCCTGCACAAGTTCATGAACTGGGACCGCGCGATCCTGACGGACAGCGGCGGGTTCCAGGTCTTTTCGCTGGGACAGCTGCGCAAGATCTCGGAAGAAGGCGTTGAGTTCCGCAGCCATATCGACGGCTCGAAGCATTTTATTTCGCCGGAGAAGTCCATCGAGATCCAGACGGCGCTTGGCAGCGACATCATGATGGCGTTCGATGAATGCGCACCGTATCCGGCAGACCGTTCCTATGTGGAAGACTCCATGCAGCGGACGATGCGGTGGCTCGCGCGCTGCAAAGAAGCCTGGAAGGACAGAGACCGCCAGGCGCTCTTCGGCATCATGCAGGGCGGCATGTACAAGGATCTGCGCCGTGAAAGCGCGAAGCAGATCGTCGATATGGATCTGCCCGGCTATTCGATCGGCGGGCTGTCCGTCGGGGAGCCGAAAGAGCTCATGATCGACATATTGGATGATTGTGCGGAACTGCTGCCGGAGAACAAGCCGCGGTACCTGATGGGCGTCGGCACACCGGACTACCTGTTCGAAGCGGTGGAGCACGGCATCGATATGTGCGACTGCGTCGAACCGACCCGCATCGCGCGCCACGGCATGGCAACGACGACTTACGGCCGGCTCAACATCAAAAACAAGAAATTCGAACGTGACTTCGGACCGCTCGATCCGGAGTGCGATTGCTATACCTGCCGCCACTACAGCAGGGCGTATCTGCGCCATATGTTCAAGGCGGGCGAGATCATGTCCTCGATGCTGCTTTCGGAGCACAACCTGCACTTCCTCGTGAAGACCATGGCGAACATCCGCAAGGCCATCGACGAGGACAGATTCCTTGCGTATAAGAAGGAATTCTACGAGAAGTATGGATACGAACAGAGCGGCGGAGAACAGGCCTGAAAACGAAAATGAGACGACTGCCGCAGGACAGGCAGGGCTCACCCGGCATCAGCGGTACGCGGTCCTGATCGGGATCCTGGGGTCGTTCTATCCAGGTTTTGCCGGCAGCGCGCTCAATCTTGCCATTCCGCAGATGGGCGTGGATTTTAGCATGGGTGCCGCCGCGGTCGGCTGGATCGTAACGGTGTATATGCTCGGCGTGGCTGCGACGGTCGTTCCGTTCGGCAAACTGGCGGATACCACAGGCAGACGCCGCATCCTGATCATGGGTACATCGATCTTTTTCGCTACCTCTGTCCTCGCGATCTTTGCGACAAAGGGCTGGATGATCCTTGCGGTGCGTTCTTTGCAGGGAATCGGCAGCGCGATGAATATGGCGACCTGCATGCCGATCGCGATCAGCCAAATGCCTGCGAACCGGCGCGGCTGGGCGATCGGGACCGTCACAGGCGGCGTTTACGCGGGGCTGGCACTTGGGCCGGCGCTCGGCGGATTCCTCACCTCTGCCTTCAGCTGGCGGGGGATCTTTGTCTTTACAGCGCTCCTCAGTGCGGTCGCGCTCTTTGCGGCTATCCGCGGTGTGAAAAAAGATATCCCGGAGAAGGGACTGGATCAGTTCGATCTTCCCGGCAACATACTGTTCCTACTGTCGATCGGGGCTGTGATCTACGGGCTGACCGCATTCAACCAGAACATAGCCGGTAAGATCGCGCTGGCAGCTGGATTCGTTCTGCTGGTCATCTTTATCTCTGCCGAGAGAAAAGCACACGATCCGATGATGGACTTGTCGCTTTTCAAAGATCCGATCTTCACGCTGTCCAATCTGACGGCGCTCTTCAACTACGCAGGCACGTTCGCGATCGGGTATATGGCATCGATCTATCTGCAGGTCATCGACGGATACAGCGCGCGTACCGCAGGACTTCTGCTCATTACCCAGCCCGTCTTTATGACATTGCTATCGCCTGTGATGGGCCGGCTGTCCGACCGGGTGACACCGTACAAACTCGCAGCGCTAGGCCAGACAGTGTGCGCAGGGGCGCTTTTGGTATTCGTCTTTCTCAGACCGCATACATCCGTTGCCGTGGTCGTTATCGCGCTGGCGCTTGCCGGCATCGGGGTGGCTATGTTCTCACCGCCGAATACAAATATCATCATGGGCTGCGTGCCACCCTACAGGTTCGGGATCGCCAATTCGGTCCTGTCGACCATGCGCACGGTGGGGCAGTCCGCAGGGATGGCTGTTATCACGCTTGTCGTGAGTGCAGTCGTAGGCAATGTTTCCCTCTTCGAGGCGGAATCCGCTGCGCTGCTGCGCACCTTCCACCTTGCTTTTATCGTCTTCTGCGCGCTGAATGCCGCGGGGATCTTCATGTCCTTGAAAAGAAGAAATGTATAGTTGTTCATCTGGAGAAACGCGATGAAGAGAAAAGAAGAAGAACGGATCGCCGGACTGCGTGATCCCAAAGCAAAAAACATGTGTCCGCACTGCGAATTCTGCGGCGGCTGCATTTATCAGGGCGTGCCTTATGAAACGCAGCTTGCGGATAAGGAACAGCAGGCGCTGGCGCTCTTTGAGACCGCCGGCATCAAACCGGCGCATTACGAGCCGATCGTCCCGAGTCCCGAGCGGTACCGGTACCGCAATAAAATGGAGTATACCTTTGGCGATCTCGTCAAAGACGGGGAGATGACGCTCGGCATGCACCGGCGCGGGAGTTTTCTGTCGATCGTGACGGTCGATAAGTGCCAGCTCGTGCACGAGGACTTCAACCGTATCCTGACGGCGACGCTGGAGTTTTGCAGTGATTACACGAAATACAACAAGAAGCGCCACGAAGGCCTCATGCGCAATCTGGTCATCCGTTCCGGCATCAACACGAACGAGATCCTTATCGCCATCGTGACGACGAGTGAGGAAGGCTTTGATGAAGCAGGCTATACCGCCATGCTGGAATCGCTGCCGCTGGAGCATGAGATCGCAGGCATCCTGCACATCATCAACGACAATGTGGCCGATGCGCTCAAGTGCGACGAACTGCGCGTGCTGTCCGGCAGGAGCTATTACAACGAGACCATCCTGGGACTCAAGTTCCAGGTGGGCATCTTTTCGTTTTTCCAAACCAATGTCCATGCGGTGGAGCGTCTGTACACCGATGCGATCAGCTGCATCAGCGATTACGCGGACAAACGCGTCTTCGACCTGTTCTGCGGGACGGGCACCATCACGCAGGCGGTCGCGCAGAAAGCGAAGGAGGCGGTTGGCGTTGAGATCGTTCCGGAAGCGGTCGCCATGGCTAAAGAGAGTGCTGCGCTGAATGGCATTGACAACTGCACGTTCTATGAGGGAGATGTGTTCAAAGTGCTCGACAGCCTCGAGGAATCGCCTGACGCCATCATCGTGGATCCGCCAAGAGCCGGCATTTCGCCGGATGCCCTGAAACGGATCGCCGGATACGGTGTGCCTGAGATGGTCTATGTCTCGTGCAATTACAAGTCGCTCGTGCGCGATCTGGTGATGATGGAATCCTATGGTTACAAAGTGGAGCATCTGCGATTCTACGACAATTTCCCGTTCACAAAGCATGTGGAGAGTGTTTGCCTTCTGTCAAAAAATTACAGCAACGAACGCTAGAAGCGTTGAAAACAGTGGATTCCCGGAGTCGTTCCGGGAATTGTTTTTATGGATATGTTTGGTCAAATACTACCCATGATGAGTTCGGTCAAAGCCATAGTGGAGTCAAATATGCGAAAAACGGGGTAGTGGAGTGGACAGAATTGCTTTTTGGCATGTTGAGTGGATAAAACTACTTTTTGACCTGTCGGAAGTCCAATAGCGAGTATTTAAGAAAAAAGATAGAATTCACAGGTGAGAGATACGGGATCGTGGCAGAAGAAATATATCAGCTGCGTGATGACAAGAGACAGGTGCTCCTGGATGAAGCGACACGGGATACTGCCGCGAAACGGGTAGAGGAGATGATGGAGTTCATCAGAGACCAGGGTGGAAAACCAGCAGAATATGATGAGGGGCTTGTCAGGAAGCTGATCGAGAAGGTCATAGTCTATGATGAGCATTTTACTGTGATATTAAAATCGGGAATAGATGTGGACATTGAGGCATAAGAATTTGTCATGGGAGAGTGCTGAAGAGTACTCTCTTTTGTTGTGCCGTGATTTTGAAAAGGATGATATTATAATAAGTTAAGGGACTAACTAAATCGGGATTTGTGGAGGTTGTGAAAAGTGAAAAATGGGAAGTATCCAGATCCGAATATGATCCATCCGATTGCCGGATATGACAATGAGATCTATGTAAAACCAACGATAACGAACCCGAATATAATCGTTGGAGATTTTACTTATATCGCAGATTCAGAGTTCGAAAGCCATGTGACAAACTTTTATCCGTGGAGCAGAGATAAACTGATTATCGGAAGGTTTTGTCAGATCGCGGCAGGCGTTGAATTTGTTATGAACGATGCCAATCATCAGATGAACGCCGTCTCAACATTTCCGTTCTATACGCTTGAAGGTTGGGAGATGGAGGCGCCTGAAGCTTCAGATATGCCTTTTAAGGGCGATACGGTAATCGGGAACGATGTCTGGATCGGTCAGAACGCGGTGATCCTTCCCGGGGTCCATATAGGCGATGGAGCGATCATCGGTGCGAACAGCATTGTCGGGAGTGATATCGAACCATATACGATCGTGGCCGGAAATCCTGCAAAAGAACTCCGCAAGCGCTTTGATCAAGAACTGATAGATATGCTCCTTAGATTCAAATGGTGGGACAAGAGCATTGAAGAGATGCAGTAAAGGAAATCTATTCTACAGTCCTTGAAAAATATGGTCGAGTTGATATTTTGCTTAATAATGCCGCAACAGATGACGAAACTGGCCATGATACGATTGAAACGATTACGCAAACTGTGATTGATGATACTTTTGCGGTCAATGTTCGTGGGAGTATTTTGATGATTCGAGAATTTGTTAAACATCGTGGTGATTATGGAAGAATCATCAACATCTCTACTGATGCAGCGCAAATTTTCGCAGGTCAGATTACTTATGGAGCAAGCAAAGCAACCTTAGAGGCACTTACCCGTAGTATTGCTCTT
>JAWRJC010000044.1:0-3886 GCA_040307715.1 Clostridiales bacterium
CGGCGTCCGCAATCTGGAGCGTGAGATCGCGAATGTCTGCCGGAAAGCGGCGAGAAAGATCGTCACGACCGGCGACCGCGGGCCGTACTCGGTGACCCGGAAAAACCTCGAGGAATACCTCGGAAAGAAGCGGTTCCATTACGACAAGATCAAAGGCAAGACCGGCGTCGGTGTGACGACGGGGCTGGCCTGGACCATCGTCGGCGGCACGACGCTCTTCATCGAGACCGTCGCGATGCCCGGCAGCGGCAAGATCATCCTGACCGGCCAGCTCGGCGACGTGATGCAGGAATCCGCGCGCACCGGCATCAGCTACATCCGCTCGATCGCTAAAAAACTCGGCATCCGGGAAGACTTCTACCAGGATACCGATATCCATATCCATCTGCCGGAAGGGGCGGTGCCCAAAGACGGGCCGTCCGCCGGTGTGACGATGGCGACAGCGATCATTTCGACCCTGACCGGCAAACCGGTCCGCAAGGACATCGCCATGACCGGCGAGATCACCCTGACCGGACAGGTACTGCCTGTCGGCGGGATCCGTGAGAAAGTCCTGGCGGCGCACAGAGCGGGCATCCGCAAGGTGCTCCTGCCGGCGGACAACGAACCGGACATTGAGGAGATCCCGGAGAATGTCCGCGAGCAGATTGAGTTCGTCCTGCTGAAGAAACTGGAAGACGCGCTCCGGCAGGTGCTCGTCACCGAACCAGGCGGGCTGACGAAGGCCGAAGCGGAATCGCAGAAATAGAAGGGCGGTAACTCCATGATCATCAAGACAGCAGAGATCCAGGCGGTCACCGGCCGCCGGGATCAGTACCCGCCGGATACGATGAAGGAGATCGCTTTTGCCGGCCGATCCAACGTCGGCAAGTCATCGCTCCTCAACCTTCTGACCGGCCGCAAAAAGCTCGCCAAGGTCAGCGGCAGTCCAGGCAAGACGCGGACGATCAACTTCTATCTGATCAACAACGCGTTCCGTATCGTCGATCTGCCCGGGTACGGGTATGCCAAGGTGGCGAAGACCATGAGCCAGGACTGGGGACGCATGATGGACGAATACTTCGAGCACCGGGAAGGGCTCGTGAAGGTCGTTCAGCTGGTCGATATCCGTCACGAGCCATCCAGACTGGATGTGCAGATGTACGAGTACCTCAAGGCGCACGGATTGGACGGCCTGGTCGTTGCGACGAAGGCGGACAAGATCTCACGCAATGAGATGCAGAAAAATATGTCCCGGATCCGGAAGACTCTGGGAATGAACAAAGACGACATCCTGATCCCGGTATCGGCACTGAAAAAGACCGGGCACGAGCAGCTGCTGGATGCCATGGAAATGGTCCTGGCTGAAAGCGATTCCTGATACAGCGTATTAGAAAAAGTGAGGCTCACATGCAGTTTTTTGTCAGTTGGCGCGTTATAATAAAGAGGATCAAAGCGATCCGGTTCATGATGGCCGACAAGACGGTGCCCAAGTGGAAAAAGGCGCTGATCATCTTCGGCATCATCTACTTGTTCCTGCCGGTGGATCTCATTCCGCCGATCCTGTTTCCTTTTGGCTTTCTGGATGATCTGGTCCTGTGGATCGGCATCCTCTATCTGTTGCGGGAAACGCTCGATACGTACTGGATGGGAGAACGTCCGGTGAACTACTCAAAGAAGTATAAGGACGCGATCGAGCAGGATGACTTCGAGGTCGTGAACGAAGAGGACTTTGAAGTCGTGCAGGATGAAACAGACAACGCCGGATCGGCGGAAGGCACAGAGAAGGACAGCACGGAGCAGCAATAAGCAGGGGAGGCACTGCCATGGCAGAAACAGCAAAAGCCCGGATCCAGGGGACGATCGGTGAAGTAATGATCACCGAGGAGGAGATCGAAGCAAAGGCGAGAGAGATCGGCAGAAAGATCACCGAGGACTATGCAGGCGAGGAAGTCGTGCTCGTCGGGATCCTGCGCGGTGCGGTCGTCTGGATGACCGAACTGATGAAGAACATCGACCTCGATGTGAAGATCGACTTCATGGCGTGCAGCAGCTACGGCGCGAGCACGAAGACGTCCGGCGTCGTCAAGATCAACAAGGATCTGGACAGCGACATCGAGGGCAGGAACGTCATCATCGTCGAGGATATCGTCGACAGCGGCCTGACGCTCGAGTACCTGAAAGAATACCTCGGACACCGCGGCCCGAAGTCCGTGAAAGTCTGCGCGCTGCTGGATAAGCCCGAGGGGCGCAAAGTAGACATCGAGGCCGACTACTACGGCTTTACGGTCGGCAACCAGTTCATCGTCGGTTACGGACTGGATTACAACCAGAGTTACCGGCAGCTGCCGTATATCACGGTGCTCACATCTGAGTAGATCACCGGGGGACAAGCGATTCTCCGGAGAGATAAATGCAAACAAACACTACAACTAGGAGGAATGATCGATGTTTGAAAATTTGATCGAAGTACTGAAGAACGATCCCAGAAAGATCGTTTACACCGAAGGTAATGATCCGCGTATTCTCGAATCCGCAGCACGCCTGAAGAAAGACGGCTTCCTGACCCCGATCCTGGTCGGCAAACCGGAAGAAGTCAAGGCCGTGGCTGCGGAAAAGGGATTTGACATCGAAGGTCTTGAGATCCTCGATCCGGCGACCTACGAGAAGATGGACGAGATGGTCGACATGATGGTCGAGCTGAGAAAGGGCAAGCTCACTGCTGACGAAGCGAGAGAAATGCTCCAGTCCGGCAACTACTTCGGCACCATGCTCGTCAAGATGGGTGAAGCAGACGCTCTCCTGGGCGGCGCGACCTACAGCACCGCGGACACTGTCCGTCCGGCACTGCAGCTGGTCAAGACCAAGCCCGGTGCGCATCTGGTCAGCTCCTCCTTCGTGATGGTCCGTCCGGGCAAGGAAGAGGGCAAAGAAGAGATCCTGATCATGGGCGACTGCGCCATCAATATCGACTATCAGGACACCGTCGACAAGGAAGGCAACGTCACCGTTACCGCAGCACAGAAGCTGGCGGAAGTCGCGATCGAGTCCGCGAAGACCGCGAAGATCTTCGGTGTTGACCCGAAGGTCGCGATCCTGAGCTTCTCCACCAAGGGCAGCGGCAAGGGCGGCACCGTCAAGCTGTCCCACGACGCGACCATCGAAGCGCAGAAGATGGATCCGGAACTGGCTGTCGACGGCGAACTGCAGTTCGACGCGGCTGTTTCCCCGGTCGTCGCTGCGACCAAGTGCAAGGGCAGCAAGGTCGCAGGCCAGGCCAACACCTTCATCTTCCCGACGATCGAAGCCGGCAACATCGGCTACAAGATCGCGCAGAGACTGGGCGGCTTTGATGCGTACGGCCCGATCATGCAGGGTCTGAACGCGCCGATCAACGACCTGTCCAGAGGCTGCAACGCCGAGGAAGTCTACGTGATGTCCATCATCACCGCGGCGCTGAAGTAAGCCCTTTACGGGATCGCTCAGCAGAGAAGAGACAATAAATAGACCGTCTGCCGGCTTGCAGGCGGTCTTTTTTGTGTGCGTTTCAGGTGATCCGGCATGCAGGTCCGTGCTGCCGGATGATCAGAACAGGACCTGGTTTTTCTTTCGGATGTCCTTCAGTTCATCCTTGGTGAACGTGATCAGTTCTTCGATATTTGCCGGGCGTTCCGGGGTCGTGGTGATCACGCCTTTGGAAGCGACCGAACGCCAGTTGGCAGTGGCATAGCTGACATAGCAGATCTGCTTGCCGGCGTACCAGTCCGCGCTGTTGATCACGATCTGGAAGTAATCGATCGGTGCCACGGGGTTGTTGACCCAGATGATCGTGCTGGCACTGGAGGTATAGACCTTGCCGTAGAGGATCGCGTTGGACTGCGGCGGCCGGTTCGGGCGCGGCTGCCCG
>JAWRJC010000045.1:0-2875 GCA_040307715.1 Clostridiales bacterium
GTCATAGCAGTAGAACGCGACCGGTTTGCCGAGCAGGGAATACTCAAAGATGACCGAAGAGTAATCCGTGATCAGAAGATCCGAGATCAGCATCATATCCATCGTGCTGAAATCCCGCACTTCCTTCACGTTCCCGTACTGCTGCGTAACGATCTGCTCCGTCATCACAGGATGCGGGCAGAGCAGGAAGATCTGGTCCTCCCGCAGCGACGCGGACAGTCTGCCGAAATCAAGCACCGGTCTGAACCGGCTGCGCGGAATACCGGGCAGGTCGCGGAAAGTCGGGGCATAGAGGATGATCTGCTTACCCCGCCATTCCGGGTGCTGCTCGTAGATCCTCCGGCGCTTTTCTTCTTTCCACGCCTCATCGAACAGCAGGTCCGTGCGCGGTGACCCCAGCGCCTGCACCTTTTCGATATCGATATCGAAGGCCTGTGCATAGATCGGCCTGACCGCCTCCGAACTCACCGCCACCAGATCGTAGTACTGGTGCGTCAGCGCGTCCACAGCCGGGAACATCGACGTCCCGTCGACGCCGAATTTCTTGAAGGCGCCGCAGGCGTGCCAGACCTGTACGAGCTTCTGGCCTTCCGGCTTCGGATAGGTGCGGTAGAGCCACATGTAGTCATCGGTGACGACCACCTTGCTGCCGAACAGCTTTTTGTACAGATCGGTCGTCGTCCTGTCGTCGAACGGACGGCGGTGCGCAAAGGTCGTCACCGGGACCGTCAGTTCTTTCTGCAGCAGAGACAGGTTGTCTTCCAGCTTTTCACCGCGGATCGTGATGAGCGCGGTCGTGTCGGACAGATGCTCTCCGCTGCCAAGCGCCAGCAGCCGTTCCCTCTCCCGGAGTTTTTTCCGTGCGGCGCGCGGATGCCCGTGCAGGAGCAGGCTTCTGACTTCCTTCATTTCCGGGATCGCTGCAGCTGTATCGGCCCCTTCCCGGACGACCAGTTTCTGGCCGCTCCGCGAAACAGTGTGGCTGCCCAGCACCTTCTTCGGCGCGTTTTTCGCGGCCAGTCCGGACGTGTTCAGGAAAGCCACTTCCGTTCTCTGCGGCAGCCCGTTGCCGGTATCCACAAAGAAGTACGCTTCTGAAAGCCGTTTCGGCAGATCGGCACGGAAACTCTCCGCCTCCATAAGAAGGCCGCCGTCATCTCCGTACACATCCGCCTTCGGATATGGTTTTACAGCCGTCTCATACCGCTGGTTGGACTCGCTCTCCAGCGCCGGTATGATCTTCTTTTCAGGCGTGCTGTAGACGATGCCCTCCACGGAGATCTTTTCTCCCCGGTCGCGGACGGCATGGACCTCGACCGGCGCTGCAGGCAGTTTGCCCGTCGCCTTCGCACGCTGCATGACAACGTTCTCCGAGCCGGCTGCGCTGGCAGGCAGTTTGTTCCGGAAGATATAGTCGACCGTCTTCTCCGTCGCATGGCCGTCGCAGGCGCTCATGAACTTGTTCCGGAACGCTTCCCGCAACTCCTCGCAGGGGTCTGCTTTCCGGATCGCCTCGATCAGACTGTCGATGTCACGTACGACCGGACCGTAGAGATACTCCTCAAAAGCGTAGTACAGCCCGCGGCCGCCGCTGTATTCTTCCAGATCATACGCATAGTAGATGATCGGTTTATCGACCAGCAGGTAGTCGAAGATGACCGACGAATAATCCGTGATCATGATATCTGTCACCAGCAGCAGGTCGTTGATGTCGCGCTGGTCGGACAGATCGTAGAAGAAACCGTGGTATTTCTCATCCTGGAACGTCGACAGATTGCCCTCCCGCAGCGTTTCATACGTAGCGGGGTGCCATTTGAAGATGAAGACGTAATCATCCTTCAACTGTTCATACAGCACGTCCGGATCGATCTTGCTGAAGTCGTAATCCGCCTCTGCGAGCGTTCTTCCGCGGTAAGTCGGCGCGAAGAGGATGACCTTCTTTTCTTTGAATGCCGGATACTCCTCATAGATGGACGCCTTGGTCTTTTCTACGGCATCTTCATCGAAGAAGATGTCCGTCCGCGGGATGCCCGTCGCCTGGACACGATCTGCAGAAATGTGGAACGCTTCCGCATAATCGCCCCGGATCGCCGGCGCGCTGACGATCGCCTTCGTATACTTCTCATATCCGGAGTGGATCTTGATCGCCTCGGCCCCCTCCGCGCGGCTGTGCGCGAATTTCTTGTACGCGCCTGCCGCATGCCACAACTGGCAGATCTCCTGCCCTTTGCGGACTTTCATATTCTCCATCAGACGGTAGAAATCTTCCAGAATGATGTATTTACAGGTGCTGATCCGGTAGATCAGTTTGATATAATCGCGCATCCGGTGGAAGGTCCACTTGTTGCCCGTGAAGTCAAAATACGGACGCATCCTGTCCGGCAGCTGGTCGTGGACATACTGCATGTTGCCGCCAAGCTGCTCTCTTCCGTCGGATACGAAGAGGACTTTGTTCTTCCCGAGCGGGACGACGCGGCTGAATGTCCTGTTGAGCGTCAGGAACAGTGCCTTGCGCACCTTCTTGTTGTCGATCAGATACTGGGAAACTTTGTTCTTCGCATAGCCGAGGCTGTGCACCGGCCTGGCCCGCTCTTCACGCGCGACCTGCTGCAGATATGCGGCAGCCTCTTCGATCTCGGTGTCCCCGTGTACGAGCCGGTTGATCATCGGGTAACACTTTTCGCCTCCATGGAGCACCTTTGTCTTGAGGAACCCGTCCATCCCTTCCATGAAAACGATCCTGTGCCGCCGGTAAAACAGCGACCGCTTCACAGCCGGCATCCCTTCCACTTCCGCAGACGCTTTTGCCTTGGGTCCGTCAAACCGGTCGTAGATCTCTTTCATAGCGCCGTGGAGCACGCCTTCTCTGCCGACG